>JBCCOJ010000179.1:0-6845 GCA_039025415.1 Bacteroidota bacterium
AACCCTTCCGCTTTCAATCCCTTTAAGTGGGATTGAAACCACCTTCCCTTTCGAAGGGAAGGAATAAAGAATGAATTATAATCAAAATAAATAATTTATTTATCGCTATTTACAGAATGCAGACCAAATCAATTCTCCTCCTTAAAAGAAGGAGTACTTTTGATTCCGCCCAGCCTTCTTCGCCGAAATTGCCTGGCTATGAAAGCTGAAAAGCGGAAACGAAAGGGAGGTGGTTGACAATTTTTAATCAACATCTATTATAAATTCAGTATAAATTCATTCTAATATCCAGCAGCCTGTCCGTCCTTTCGACTTTCAGAAGCGCCGTGATACACTTTATTCTCTTCGTTCCACATAATGGCTTGGTAACCTCCAAATACACCCCGGGCAATATCCATGCGATGGCCTTTATCCATAAGCCCAAGAAGAATGTTGTAAGGAATGCCAGATTCGGCGCGGATAGTTCCTGTATTTCGGGTCTCTGCTCCCATTGGGCTTGCGCCACCCGTGTGGTCCCAGCGTGGTGCATCACCTGCTTCCTGCAGATTCATGCCAAAATCAACCAGATTCATTACAATCTGGGTGTGGCCCATTGGCTGAAAATCGCCACCCATCACTCCAAAACTAACGAACGGTTTACCATCTTTAGTAATAAATGCAGGTATTATGGTGTGAAAAGGACGTTTGCCCGGTGCGTAGGTATTAGCCTGACCTGGTTTTAAACTGAACAGCTCTCCCCTATCCTGCAACATAAAACCTAATTTTGGTGGCACCATCCCCGAGCCCATGCCGCGATAATTACTTTGAATCAATGAAATCATGTTCCCGTCCTTATCGGCAGCGGTCATGTAAATAGTTTCCCCTGCGGAAATTTCCCCTGCGGAATACCGTCCAGCTCTTTCACCAATTTGCTTACGGCGTTCGGCAGCGTATTCTTCTGAAAGCAATTCACTAACCGGCACATCGAAAAAATCCATATCGGCGTAGTACTTAGCCCGGTCTTCAAAGGCTAACTTTTTTGCCTCCGTAAATAGGTGTAAATGCTCAACGCTTCCGAAGGGAATATTTGAAAAATCATAACCTTCCAAAATCTGAAGCATTTGAAGTGCAGCGATACCTTGTCCGTTTGGCGGTAATTCCCAAACGTCATAACCGCGATAGTTGACGGATACTGGCTCCACCCACTCTGATTTATGGTCTGCCAAATCCTTAGCGGAGAGAAAACCGCCTTGTTCCTTTATAAACTTGCTAATAATCTCAGCAATTTCACCTTTATAGAAGGCATCCCTGCCACCGTTGGCAATTTTACGGTAGGTTTCGGCTAAAAATGGATTTTTATAGATTTCACCTTCATTGGGAAGCTTGCCTCCATTCTGGTCGATATAGGTTTCAGTAATATTTGGAAAGTCCTGTCGAGCGTAATAGGGTACGCTTCTATTCATATACCAAGCAATTAATTCGGTAAGCGGAAACCCTTTTTCAGCATAATCTATAGCTGGTGCCAATAATTCCGTCATTGGTGTTGAACCGAATTTTTTATGGAGTTCAAACCAGCCATCTACTGCTCCCGGAACACTAACGGGGAGTGGCCCTAGAGATGGTATACTGGTCATTTCCTTATCCGCAAAATAGGAAAGTTTTAAATCCTGGGGTGAGCGACCGCTAGCATTTAGTCCATAAAGTTTTTGGGTTTTGGCATCCCACACGATGGCGAATAAGTCGCCACCTATACCGCAGCCGGTAGGCTCCATTAAACCAAGGGCCGCGTTGGCAGCTATTGCAGCATCAATGGCATTACCGCCATTTTTGAGAACATCCAAACCGATTTGCGTTGCTAATGGCTGACTGGTTGCGACCATTCCGTTTTGGCCTAAGACTTCAGAACGGGTAGCAAAGGTTTCGCCGGTGATTCGGTCTTGGGCTATTATGTCTGAAGGGTTTTGGAATATTAAAATTGAAAAAAGAATTAATCTGGTAAGTGTTTTGAGCATTGGAATATATTTTCTTTAAAAGTACAAAAGTTAGATTAGAAGATTATAGAGATTTGAATTTCGAATTCTTTAATAAAAGGATTAATGAATAGTAATTGCATGCCTTAAACCCCTCCGCTTTCAATCCTTTTCAGTAGGATTGAAACCACCTTCCCTTTGAAAGGGAAGGAATTTGATATTGAACATTTTCAATTTAATGAATATACAAACTAAAACGATTAAATTGAGGTTGGTCTGCTTGATACTTATGAAATGCTAAGAAATTTATCCTAAGTAGAAAAAGAGCAAATATCCATAGCGTTCCGAGTAAGCAACTCGAAGTTATATGTCGAAATTTAGATAAACTAAAAAAATAAAAACATGACATTAGAAGGAAGAACAATATTGATTACTGGTGCCTCAAGTGGAATTGGCGAAGCAACCGCCAAGAAATTGGCATCTGAGGGTGCCAATGTGGTGCTTATGGCAAGAAGTACAAGTAAGCTAAAATCATTAAAAGATGAGATTGAAAACGATAACGGAAAGGCCTTGGTCACCTCAGGTGATGTGACCAAAAAAGAAGATTTTGAGGCAGCCGTCAAACAGGCCAATGATACCTTTGGGCCCGTCGATGGATTAATTAACAATGCAGGTCTAATGCCATTGTCATTTATAGAAAAACTAAAGACCGATGAATGGGCGAAAATGGTAGACGTCAACATTCACGGGGTTCTCAACGGAGTTTCGGCAGTATTACCTGACATGATGAAACATAAAAAGGGAGATATCATTAATATTTCCTCAATGGCATCACGACAATATTTTCCTGGTGCTGCGGTTTATTGCGGTACTAAGGCCGCTGTGAGTATGTTCACCGAGGGACTTCGTAAGGAATTGTCGCCAAAATACGGTATTAACGTGACTTCCATCGAACCTGGCGCGGTATCCACCAACCTAACGGAAACCATTACAGATGAGGATATTAAGGAGAAGCTTTCGGCTATGTTAGAAATGGAAACCTTACAATCTGAGGATATCGCGAACGCCATTTACTACACCTTGACCCAGCCAAAACGGGTGAACATTGGGGATATTTATATTCTGCCAACTGAACAACAATAGTAAAAATCATGCATTGATAGATTTTTGAAAATCATCAAGTGGGGCCAGCTATCTTAAAGATAGCTGGCTTTATTATTTTAATTGTTAATAATTGAGGAGCAGGATTTAAATTATAAACATTCATAAATTTGAAATTTGAATATTTCAGCATGATATGACAGACTTACTTAAAAAAGAATATCGGGGACTGTTTGAGGAACAGCTTTTAAATGAAATTGAAATGGTTGGAACGACAATCGAAGTTGATGGCGGGGATTCCTTGATAAAACCGGGTCAATACATTAGGTCCATTCCTATTGTGCTTTCAGGCAGTATTAAGATTTTAAGACCCGATAGTGAAGGTGACGAACTTCTGCTCTATCACATTGATTTTGGTAGCACCTGCGCGATGACGCTTTCCTGCTGTATGGGTCAAAGTAAGAGTGAAATCCATGCGGTAGCCGAAACTAAAGCCAAACTTATAATGGTGCCCACTTCTAAAATGGAAGAATGGTCGAGAAAATATAAAAGCTGGCGAAATTTTGTATTCAATAATTACCATCGGCGCATGATGGAACTTTTGGACAGTGTTGACAACATTGCTTTCAATAATTTAGACCAAAGGCTCGAGCGCTGGCTTGATCAAAAGATTGAGATTACCAATAGTCGCCATATCGATTACACCCATCAACATGTTGCTAGTGAATTACATACCAATCGTGTGGTCATTTCCCGACTTCTAAAAAAGATGGAACGTCAAGGTAAAATCAAACTGAATCGCAACAGCATTCAAGTACTGTAACCTTTGTTACCTTACGCAATCATTTCGAATCTTACCTTTGTAGCAAAGCAATAGATTTGGAAATTTTAGAACTTCTTGGATATTTAGGTGCCCTGCTCATCGGATTGGTTTTAGGGCTAATCGGTGGTGGTGGTTCTATCCTAACGGTTCCAATTCTGGTTTACATGCTGTCTTTAAATCCTTTAACCGCAACAGCCTATTCATTGTTTGTTGTTGGAGCAACCTCTTTAGTTGGCGCCATCAAAAACATGACTAAGGGTATGGTTGATTTTAGAACGGCCATTGTATTTGCCGTACCCGCTTTTATTGCAGTTTACTTAACTAGGGCCTTTTTAATGCCGGCAATTCCAGAAGTACTTTTCAATTTTGGCAGTGACGGTGAAATAAGCGTTACTAGGGATTTCGCTATTATGGTATTTTTTGCCATTATCATGTTGCTAGCGGCAATTTCGATGATACGGAATAAAAACGGCAATGCCGAAAATTCAGAAAAGGTGTCCTATAACTATCCGCTTATTATAATTGAAGGATTGGTCGTGGGTTTAATAACTGGTATTGTTGGTGCTGGAGGTGGTTTTCTTATAATTCCGGCTTTAGTGCTATTGGCCAAATTACCAATGAAAAAAGCAGTTGCCACTTCCCTACTCATTATCTCCATAAAGTCCTTGATTGGTTTTATTGGCGACGTGCAACATTTAGATATTGATTGGTCTTTTTTGATGCTGTTTACGGCAATATCAATAGCAGGAATTTTCTTAGGTATTTATCTTAATAGATTTATTAATGGGAAAAAACTGAAAACTGCTTTTGGATGGTTCGTCCTAATAATGGCCGTCTATATAATGATTCAGGAAGTTTTATCCGCTTCTTAATTTTAAATTAAATTTAAACTCAAAATAATGACGATTAAACAATTTGAATACAAGCCTTTAGCACATTTTTCGTATGCGATAATCAGCAACGACGAAATGGCGGTAATTGACCCAGAACGAAACCCTCAACAGTACTATGATTTCGCCCAGAAAAACGATGCCAAAATAGTCGCTGTAATAGAAACCCATCCCCACGCCGACTTTGTAAGTTCCCATCTGGAAATACATAATACAACAGGTGCTACAATTTACAATAGTGAGAAGTTGGGTGCCGATTATCCCCACCAGTCTTTTGATGAAGGAGATATCATTTCTTTAGGAAGTATTAAACTCAAAGCCCTTAATACTCCAGGACACTCTGCCGATAGTATTACGGTTGTCGCTACCGATGGAACGGATACCGCTCTATTTACAGGGGACACGTTATTTATTGGGGATGTAGGCAGACCTGATTTGAGAGAAAATGTTGGCAATATCCAGTCTAAAAGGGAAGAATTAGCTGGAATGATGTACGAAACTATGACCACGAAATTCAATGACCTTCCAGATGAATCCCTGGTTTATCCTGCCCATGGTGCCGGTTCATTGTGCGGAAAAGGTATGGGAGATGCCAATAGCAGCACACTAGGTGATGAGCGCAAAAATAATTGGGCTTTTAATGAAAATGATAAAACTAAGTTCATGAGTATTTTAATGGATGGTCAACCTTTTATCCCAGCTTATTTTTCATATGATGTTGAATTGAACAAAATAGGTGCACCAGAGGTTGAAGGGAGTGTCAGCAAAATACCATTTCAAGAACATGGTTCTGCCGAGGGACTACTCATCGATATTAGGGATGAAGCTGATTTTAAGAAAAACCACGTTGAAGGCAGCATTAACATTATGGCGATATCAGATAATGCGAAATTTGAGACCTGGCTGGGTACTATCGTGAAACCTGATGAAACTTTCAGCCTAGTAATTGATACTAAAGACAATAAAAACAAATTGTTGCACCGTATTTCAAAAATCGGTTATGAGCAGCAACTAAAGCAAATCGTTACCTTGCCCGAAAGCGCTAATGCGAATAGCGATGAGTTAAATCTAGATCATTTTAAGGGTAACCCTGAAGCTTATACAATCGTTGATATCCGAAATGTCAGTGAGGTTGAGGAAGGAAAGTTTTTTGATATGGCTTTAAGTTTCCCATTGAATAAATTACGTGAGAATTCTTCTAAAATTCCGATTAATAAACCTATTGTAGTTCACTGTGCTGGTGGTTATCGAAGTGCGGCAGGAAGCAGTATTCTGGAATGTGAATTAGATAACGTTATCATTTATGACCTTAGCACTGATGTAAACCAATTCAAAAATTAAATTGAAACTTATTAGTAAAGACGTACAATTTGTTGGGCTGCAAGTATTGTTATTTGCAGCTTATATATTTGAGGTGAGGTTTTTTGATTTCAGCTTACCCGATTGGCTAAGATATTTTGGTTTGCTTATGTCTATTTTGGGAATTTTGATTGGATTAGGAGCAGTTTTGCAACTAAACAAGAACCTTTCGCCATTTCCCACTCCAAAGACCGGAAGTAAATTAATAGTCAATGGGTTTTATGCTTTCAGCAGACATCCTATCTATCATGCCATACTTTTGTGTGCGTTAGGTTATTCAGTTTTTTCAAGTTCTATTTACAAGGGCATCATTACCATTTTTCTGTTTATACTTTTCACGAAGAAGTCAGCTTACGAGGAAAAACTGTTAGAGAACAGATTCAAGGAGTACAAAGCCTACAAGAAAAAGACAAGACGTTTCTTATAATTATCACGATATGTTCTACGTAACTTTAGTTGCAAACAACTAATTTAATCACTTTTATGCAGCCACCAGCCCCGATACATCGCCAAATTCTTGCAGCCATCTATGATATATTCATACTATTTGCTATATCTGTCCCAATCACTGGCCTATATAACTTCCTGTTCGGACTTTTTTTTGATCTGAATCAGCTGGACGGTATATATTTACAAATGACACTCTTTCCTTCATTAATCTTTGCTTACTATACTTACTATGCTTGGTGCTGGTTTCGAAGCGGTCAAACACTTGGCATGAAA
>JBCCOJ010000180.1:0-6837 GCA_039025415.1 Bacteroidota bacterium
ATCAAATAAATAAAATAAAAATAATATGACTTTAGTAGGCAAAAAATTCCCAAATGTAAGTGTTGACGCCATGAATGACATGGGCGATACTTTAAAAATAAATATCTTGGAAGAGGCAAAAAAGAATAATAAGAAGGTGCTTTTATTTTGGTACCCAAAAGACTTTACATTCGTTTGCCCGACCGAGTTACACGCATTTCAATCGGCGCTCGGTGAATTTGAAAAACGTAACACAATAGTTATTGGCGCTTCCTGTGACACGCCTGAAGTTCATTTTGCCTGGTTGAACACCAACAAAGATGATGGAGGTATTGAAGGTGTAACTTACCCAATTTTAGCTGACAGTAATCGTAACTTATCAAACGCGCTAGGTATTTTAGACATTACGAACGAAAATTACGATGAAGAAACAGGTTTATACACTGTTGAAGGCGACAATGTGACTTACCGCGCCACTTATATTATTGATGAAGAAGGTACGGTAGTTCACGAAAGTATAAATCATATGCCATTAGGAAGAAATGTGAATGAATTTTTACGTTTGATTGATGCTTATACGCATGTACAAGAAAAAGGTGAAGTATGCCCCGCCAACTGGGAAGAAGGAAAAGAGGCTATGAATGCCAATCGTGATGGAGTCAAAGAATACTTGGCGGCGCATTTGAATTAAGCGCTTAATATTGAACGGATAGGCAAGATAATAATTGAGCTTTTTCCGTTTGCAGTCATTGCAAGGCATGAAGCCCGCCTTCCGAAGTCTCGTATGGAGGGCAGGCAATCTACGATGCAAAACGAATTGCACATCGTAGATATCGTCGTTCGTGCCTAACTCGCAATGCCGGCGTTCAGTTAATTTTAATTGGTTTCGGCCAATAACAATTTGAAAAAAGTAAATAGAATAATGATACAAGAATTAGAACAAGATAATCTCAAAGAATTAATTGGGAACAATGAAACTGTGGTTGTTCAATATTCCGCAAGTTGGTGTGGAAACTGCAGAATCATGAAACCGAAAATGAAGAAATTAGCTACTGAAAATGAAACTGCTACCTTTATTATTGCCGATGCTGAAAAGTATCCTGAGTCAAGAAAGCTGGCGACTGTAGATAATTTACCAACATTCGCTACGTTCAAGAACGGTAAGTTCGTAAAACAAGAACAGACCAACAAGTTTGATGTTCTAAAAGCTTTAGTTGAGGAAGTCACATAACAAATAAATCGCTAACAAATGAGATTACCCATTATTAAGCATTTGACACAATTCATTGAAAACAATGATGAGGATTATTTAGTTGAAACTATAGAAACTTTAGAAGATTTGACTGAAGTTACCTCACTAAAAGATGAAGAATTAGATGTTATAGGTGAACTGATTTCAAATATGTACGGTGCTGTTGAGGTCAATAAAATGATTAAGGACGGTAAGTCTAAAAAAGATGCACTAAACACCTTTATGCAACGAGTTCAAGGAGCAATAGATGCTTGATTCGAAATTAAGTTTTATAATAAAGACCTTTCGATAGTTTTTCTATTGAAAGGTCTTCTTTTTTTAGACTGAAATTTTATAGTTTAAGATTCAATGGCCAATGAGCTTAACAAATTAGCATGGCCTTTTTCTTTTGCCCTATCCAAAGCAGTCTGACCCTCATTATCTATTAGGGTTTTATCTGCTCCATTTTTCAATAATAGATTTATAATTTCTTCTTGACCGTAAGTTGCAGCGAAAATAAGAGCGGTGGTGCCATTATTGTTCTTTGCATTTAAATTTGCGCCATTTTCAATAAACAATTTAGCCAATCTAATATTTCCTTTAAAACTAACACCTATTAATGCGGTATTACCCGAAGCATCTCGACCGTCTACATTTGCATTTGATTTCAATAGGGTTTCGGTAGCTTTTGCATTGTCAAAATAACTTGCTAAAATTAGAGGTGTAAAGCCTCGTGAATCTTTTGAATCTACTATTTCAGGATGATTCTTTAGGATTAATTCTAATTTTTGGTGATTATTAGTTTGGATGGATTGGAATAATTCCTCTGTTATATTCATGATTCAATAAATTAAAAAAAGGAATGAACCATTAAGGTCACTCCTTTTTTGATTATTTGTAATTAATCACTATTTCAAGTCAAATCGGTCTAGGTGCATAACTTTTGACCAAGCTTTAGCAAAATCGTTTACAAATTTTTCCTGAGCATCATCAGTCGCATAAACTTCAGCAATAGCTCTAAGTTCAGTATTTGATCCAAAAATCAAATCGGCTCTCGTACCTGTAAACTTTACTTTACCTATAATTCGGTCACGACCTTCAAATTCAGTTTCATCTTCAGAAGTTTCTTTCCAAGTTGTTCTCATATCCAATAAATTCACAAAGAAATCATTGGACAAGGTGCCAACGTTTTCAGTAAAAACACCATGATTTGAACCATTGTGATTTGCTCCAAGAACTCTAAGTCCGCCTACCAATGCTGTCATTTCAGGAATCGATAAGGTCAACAGATTTGCTCTATCAATCAGAGCAGATTCAGCCTTTAGCTCTTCGTTTGATTTCCTATAATTTCTAAAACCATCCTGCCTTGGTTCGAGATATGCAAAAGATTCTAAATCTGTTTGCTCTTGGGTCGCATCACCTCTTCCATCGTGAAAATCTACTGTTATTTGGTAACCACCTTTTTCAGCGGCTTCTTCGACAGCGGCATTACCTGCAATTACGATTAAATCGGCGATTGAAACCGTTCCATTAAATTCGCTCTGAATATCTTCATAGACCTTCAAAACCTTGTCTAACTCTTCTGGATTATTGGCTTCCCAACTACGTTGTGGCTCAAGTCTTATTCTTCCGCCGTTAGCACCTCCTCGCTTATCTGAACCGCGATACGTAGAAGCAGAAGCCCATGCGACTCTAACCATTTCTGAAATGCGAAGGCCTGATGCCAAGGCCATTTTTTTAAGGGAAGAAATATTATCGCTCGTTAGTTTGTAATCAACCTTTGGTACTGGGTCTTGCCACAACAATTCTTCACTAGGTACTTCCGGGCCTAGATATCTATCAACTGGCCCCATATCTCGATGCGTTAATTTGTACCAAGCACGTGCAAAGGCATCTTCAAATGCTTCATGATTCTCATGAAAATGTTTGGATATTTTAAGATACTCTGGGTCGGTCTTTAGCGCAATATCGGCCGTTGTCATCATTAAGGCTTGCTTTTTATTTGGGTCTCCAGCCGTTGGTGCCATTCTTGCTTGAGATTCTTTGGTGGGTGTCCACTGGTGTGCGCCCGCAGGACTTTTAGTAAGCTCCCAATCGTAATTTAGCAATACATTAAAATAGTCATCATCCCATTGGGTTGGGTTTGGTGTCCAAGCACCTTCAATACCACTCGTGATGGTATCATTCAATACTCCAGATTGGTAGGAGTTTTTCCATCCCATGCTCATTTCAGCCATGGGTGCACCGTGCGGTTCGGCAGCTACATATTTATTAGGATCTGCCGCGCCATGGGCTTTACCAAAGGTGTGACCTCCAGCAACTAAAGCAACCGTTTCTTCGTCATTCATAGCCATACGCCCAAAAGTCTCACGCACATTTGCGGCTGAACCCATTGGATCTGGGTTACCATTTGGCCCTTCTGGATTAACATAAATCCAACCCATCATAACTGCACCAAGCGGGTTTTCTAATTCGCCATCTGCATATCTAGCATCATTATCACCAAACTCTGTTTCACTACCCCAATAAATATCTTGTTCTGGCTCCCATACGTCTTCACGACCCCCGGCAAATCCAAAGGTTTTGAATCCCATTGATTCTAAGGCACAATTACCAGCCAGAATCATCAAATCTGCCCAAGATATTTTGTTACCGTACTTTTTCTTTATTGGCCATAATAAAAGTCTTGCTTTGTCAAGGTTGCCATTATCCGGCCAGCTGTTTAAAGGGGCGAAACGTTGGGTACCCGAACATGCGCCACCTCTTCCATCACCAACTCTGTAAGTTCCAGCACTGTGCCAAGCCATTCTTATCATAAACCCTCCATAATGACCATAATCGGCAGGCCACCAATCTTGTGAATCTGTCATTAAATCAATAACGTCCTGCTTTAGTTTTGCAAAATCTAAGCTATTGAAAGCCTCTGCATAATCAAAATCTTCTCCCATTGGATTTGACTTTGATGCGTTCTGTCTTAAAATATTTAGCTTAAGTTCATTTGGCCACCAATCGCGATTCGTTGGATTGGCTCCAGCCGCCATTTTTTGCGGACCACCTAAAAACGGACATTTTGCGGCATCTCCATTTAGTTGAATAGAATTGCCGTTAGCATTACCATTTACGTGAGGGTTATTTTCCATGTTGTAATTAATTTAATGATTATTCCTTAAAATTATGAAAATTGCAATCAGATGAAATGTCTTTTAGCATATTTATAAATTATTTCTTCATTGACGATACTTATCATACAAAGCTTTTTAATTGAAAATCACTATAGAATATGCAATTAACGGCATTTTGCCGAACCATCACTAAAAAAATTTGTTCGTATCTTTAGCTAAAGATGTCTAAAGATGCTAGAGAGTAACTACACAAAACTATTTTCAGGGAGTTTCATAATTGTGAAGTTGGCAATGGAACGATTGGAAGCTGTTGGAATCAAACCGATTATAAAAGACGAGTCAAAGTCAGCAAGATTAGCTGGATTTGGAAGCTCCATTCAGAATTTTCAAGAATTGTATGTACACAATGACGAACTGGAAAAAGCACTGCCCTTAATAAAAATTATTAAGCAAGAGATTAGTACAGATTAAATGGCACTGACGTTTGACTTAATTCCGCAAATAATTAAGAATAATTTTTTATAAACTAAATCTGTAAACGTAAAACCAGTAAATTATTCTTAAACTGGTACAGAATACATTTTTTCCCTTTGTGCCTTGATGTTCTTATCGCTCATATATTCATCAAACGTCATAAATCTATCAATCACGCCGTTCGGAGTTAATTCAATGACTCGATTTGCGACAGTTTGCGCAAATTCATGGTCATGCGTTGTAAAAAGAACGGTTCCTTTAAAGTTCTTGAGAGAATTATTAAAAGCGGTAATGCTTTCCAAGTCTAAGTGGTTTGTTGGCTCATCGAGCATCAAAACATTAGCCCTTACCATCATCATCCGACTTAGCATACATCTTACCTTTTCGCCTCCGGAGAGTACATCTGCCGTTTTTAAGGCCTCCTCTCCACTAAAAATCATTTTACCTAAGAAACCCCTAATATATACCTCTTCCCTCTCTTCTTCAGTTGTAGCCCACTGCCTAAGCCAATCTACAAGTGTTAGTTTATTATTAAAATATTCACTGTTATCTAATGGAAGATAGGATTGAGAGGTAGTGACACCCATTGAGTATTTGCCAGAATCTGCATTTTCCTTACCATTTATTATTTGGTAAAATGCGGTCGTAGCCCTAGAGTCCTTTGAATACAAGACTACCTTATCGCCTTTGTTAAGATTTATATGAATGTTACTGAATAATGTCTCTCCATCTAAGGAAGCAGAAAGATTTTCAATGTTCAATATCTGGTCACCAGCCTCGCGATCACGCTCAAAAATTATTGCAGGATAACGTCGGCTTGAAGGTTTTATATCTGAAATATTCAATTTATCAATCATTTTCTTTCTACTTGTTGCCTGTTTCGATTTTGCAACGTTTGCAGAAAAACGCCTGATGAATTCCTCAAGCTCCTTTTTCTTTTCCTCAGCTTTCTTATTTTGCTGAGCCCGCTGTCTTGCCGCTAGTTGTGAGGATTCGTACCAGAATGTATAATTTCCTGAATAGTGATTGATTTTTCCGAAATCAATATCTGAAATATGGGTGCAAACAGCATCCAGAAAATGTCTATCGTGCGAAACCACAATAACACAATTGTCATAGTTTGCTAAAAAATTTTCCAGCCAAGAAATAGTTTCGTAATCTAAATCATTCGTTGGCTCATCCATAATCAATACGTCAGGATTACCAAAAAGCGCCTGTGCAAGCAATACCCTAACCTTTTGTTTACCATCTAAATCTTTCATTTGGGTATAATGAAACTCTTCTTTTATTCCCAAATTAGATAGTAGCGCTGCAGCATCACTATCTGCATTCCAACCATTCATTTCTTCAAATTGAACTTGGAGTTCTCCAATTCTTTCGGCATTTTCATCTGTATAATCCGCATAGAGCGCATCGATTTCAGACTTCAATTTAAACAATGGCTTATTGCCCATTATTACGGTTTCCAAAACTGTTTGCTTGTCATAAACATTATGGTTTTGTTCTAAAACAGACATACGCTTTCCAGGTTCTAAGTGCACATGACCTGAAGTTGGCTCTTGCTTTCCGGCTAGAATTTTTAAAAATGTTGACTTGCCCGCGCCATTTGCGCCTATAATTCCGTAACAGTTTCCATTATTAAAAGTCACATTAACTTCGTCGAATAAAATCCGTTTACCAAATTGAACTGAAAGATTAGATACTGATAGCATAGGTAATAAGCAAAATTAGTTATCTGAATGGTTTATTAAAAAGTGCTCTTTTCTTATTTGGCAAAAGTAGAAAAATGAACGCAAAATCATGATTATTAATCGGAATTTTAAACAATGTCATCAAGGCCAAAATACAGTAAAATCAACATTTAACAGCGCATTAACAAGAGTTGCATAGGGCAACACATATTTTTGTAAAACTTAAAAATGGTATGTCTTGCGGAGCATGAGAGTTTCTATTATTGGATTTTTTCTTCTAATTTTAGTTTTTGGTTGTAAGGATAGAGCGTCCCAAAATGATGTCGCTTACTTGGGCGGC
>JBCCOJ010000181.1:0-6829 GCA_039025415.1 Bacteroidota bacterium
ATTCGTCCTGGGTTGAAAAGGTAATAGGCTTTTTTCATGAGATAAAAATTTTAAACAAAACAAAAATCATAATACGCACATTGCCGACAGTAGCTTTTTTTCACTAATTCTGGGCATTTAGGCAAAGAGGCAATGCGCTCTATCTCAGCATTCCAACCTTCAATTTCTTTTCTTACCTCATCAGTTAGTAATACTTTCCTAGTCTTTCGCTGCTTTGGATATTCAATGATGCCTTTTGCTCCAATAATTCCTCGCTGTTCTAATGCCCACAAATAATACTGCACTTGTGCTATGTGCGTATGCTCTAATTTTGGACTCTTCTTCACCTCCCGAACAGTATTCGTACTTGCATCAAAATGGTCTATTTTAACAAATCTAAGATCGAGTTCACGCCACTTTTTAGCACGGCGTCCATAGGTGGTTTCACCAATCCATTTACCTTCTGCCACGTGTTGGTTACCACTCGCATTTTCCATTCGGATGCCGTGCGTATAAAGCCACAGCTTGCGGTGACAGAGATGATAGTAAGCGACGTAGACGCCGCCAATGGTGTTGTTGGTCATGATGTTTGATTGGTTAAGCAGATTTACAAAATTTCTAGAATTTTGAAATCTTATTGCGTTGTAAATCTCATTATCACAATAAGAGAGACCTACTAAATCTTTGGAGATTTAGCAGATGCTTAGTCCTCTTCAATATTCCATTTTTGGATACCTCGCCATTCATCAGTGTACTGTTCATGAACGTTCTGAAAGTTAGCTTTACCATTGAACCATTTTAGTACTTCTTGCCTAGCTAAACTGCTTGGTCGATCAGATAAAATACTGTTGTACGAAGTCCAATTGTCATCGGATAAATCTACTGCATAGCCATGATGGACATAGTTTCGATGTAGATAAAGTACAAGTTGTTTTTTGTAATCTGAATGCTCTACTCGCTTTCGTCGAAATAGCTTTTGAAACAAACTCCCATGGTTCCCCTCTTGCGACCGAATGGCTTTTGCATAGGATAATAGAAATCTTCTAAATCGTTCGCTTACGACCCATTGTAAAAGTTTTCGTGGAGCAAATTTGGGCTTCCAATGAGGAAATAGTTGGTATATTCTTTTGAGGTAGCTCGTGTGAGATTTACTAAATTTTTGAAATCTAGCAAATCATTTTGCCCTACATCAGGATTGGGCATCAGCTTATTGATAAAGCTCTTGCTGATTTTTATAAAATCATTTTGGGCTGCCGTTAGCAAATCTGTTTCAGGTTTCACTTTGATGAGCAGATGAAAGTGATTGGGCAATAGGGCATAAGCGTAAGTATCCCAGTAAGCAAGCATATAGTCTTTGTATTTTGATAAGAAATACTCGTAATTTATTTCTTGTAAAAATATACGTTGTCCTCCATTTCCTCGATTGAAAATGTGATAGAATTGGTTGGCTTCTAGCGGTTGGGTGATGTCTTGGAGACTGCTCATAGTTGGTGTTTTAGTTAGTGGATTTGCAAAATGGTAGATTTGCAAAATTTTTGGAATTTTGTAAAGCTATGATTCCTAGATATTTCAAAGAGTAATGTCATTATTCATGACGTTTTTCTGGTAGCCAATCTTTGGGCAATATTCCAAATCACCAGATACAATAACTTGATGTTTTGCTTTTGCATCTTTATTTAAAATATATTGTTCACTCGTTTCATATCGATAAACCGATACTAATAGTTGATTGGCTTTAATGAAATTACCCTCTTTTTTCAGTTCCATATACTCGTTCAACAGATTGGAACACAAAACATCAATTTTTAAGTTTTGCCCTTCAATAACTTCTTCTATCCATGGTTTCCAATGTCCTGCAACTAATTCTTTTTTGAAATTATTGATAATTGAATTATTAAATCCTCTTTCAAAATCTTCTTTTTGAGTATCATTATAGCCATTATTATAAACCTCATTACAAGCCCCAACTAAATCTGCTTCGGATAATTTTTGATGGTTAAGTTTTAAAAGATTCTCAAAAGTGCTATTCAAAACCGCTTCATCGTAGAAATATTTAGTATTTCCAATGCTTTTTTCAACAATATAAATCGGTGCAATTTCCTTTTTTCCTGCTCGGTTCACTCGTCCAAATCGCTGAATAAGTGCATCAATAGGTGCATTTTCAATGAAAGCCACATCATAATCAATGTCCAAACTTACCTCAACAGCTTGTGTTGCTATCAATAGTCTTGGTCTTTTGGATTTATCTTTATTGGTAATAGCATCTTCAATAATTTTCCTATCTCGCTTATTAAATCCACTATGAAGCATCTTAATACTTGTCTTAAAATTAATTTCGGAAAATAAATCTTGACAAGTTTTTACATTATTGACAATCACTAAAACAGATTTCCCCTCATCTAATTCACTTTTAATCAAATCAATTTTATCTCTTATTGTTTCTCCTTTGCAGCAAATCAGGCGATGCCTCTTTCGTCCTAAAATCTTTGCATCGCTTTCTTCATCTGGGTTCGGTTCTATAAATACCGACTTATCACCATCATAAATATTTTCAATAATCAAATCTCGAAGAAAACGAGGAATAGTAGCAGACATAAAAAATATTTTGGCTTTGAAATTATCCTTTAACCATTTGATAGTTGCCAACATCAAACCCGTCAATAATGCATCGTAAGTATGAAACTCATCAATGATAAAACAAGCATTTTGATAATCAAATAAACTCATTTCCCAACCTTTTCCCATCAACGCATTTTTCAAAACTTGATGTGGTGTTGCTACTTTGATTGGAAAAAATAACTCTTTAGAAAATGTTTGCATTGTTCTTGCACGATTTGCATTTTTTTGGTGATTGCTTCCTTCTTTTTCCAATTCATCAAAGAAAAATTCTAATGTTTTTGAATGTAGTGCTGTAACCGTTTTTGGTTCATCATAATTTTTATCATCAAAAACCTCTTGTAGCCGTTTTACCATCGCATTAATGCTTGCCGTATAAGGTAATAGATAAAATAACCTTGTATTTGGTTCTTGATTAGCAAAATACCAACCTAGAGCTGCCTCCGTTTTACCCGAACCTGTCGGAGCATACAGAATGACATCATCTTGAACAGTTTGTAGCTTTTTCTGAAAACTCCTAAAAGGATAAACCTCTTGCTTTTTATCATTTTTAGGCTGAAACATTTCAATGGTTAGTCGTTTCCAATCAGGAATTTCGTGCTGTAATTGAGCTGAACCAATATGGTCAGATGCAATTAATAAACCTCTTGCTTGAGCAGTAGCAAACCGTTTTTCAATACTTTTTTCAACTTTATGATGACGTTTCTTTTTTAATAGTTTTTTGATGGAAATACTCAATTGATCATCAGTAGAAGTGATATTTTTACTTGGTATTTTTAAGTTGAAATATATTTTCCATTCTTCCATAAATTGTTTGATCGTATCAAAGTCATAAAATTGGTCAATCAACTCAGGCATATTCGTTTCCAAAATATCGATATCTAAACGACCATAAGGCAAATCAAGCAAATTTGGAACAACTCCTTTGTGATGTGTTGCAATAGCAAAACATTCATCTTGTGGTAAGTCTAAAAACTGTTCAATCAACCATAAAGACATAATTTCATGCCGAATTGGATTTTTTGCACCTTTTAGATTGTCTTGAAACAAAGGATGAATTTTTCCAATATCATGCAGCTTCGCACATCGGATAATTTTATCCAACCAAAACTCTCGGTCTTTATCTGTAAAATATAGTTTAGACAACAAGTTTGTAGCCGCTTCTACTACATCTTTAGTATGTGTGACTAAGGATAATGGATTATCTTTGGGTGTACTTTTCGCGAAATATTTTTTAATCACGTTGAAATTGTTTTAAGAGATTATGATAGTCGGTAAAATCAATTTTCACCTACTGCTAACTACCATGTATGTAAATAAAATTGTTTTCTACCTTTTGATTGTTCTAAATTTGTTTCGTACAAATTATTATGTTTAATTTCTGCCTGACTATCCCAAGGAACGGAAATAAAAATCTTAGAATTGATTGCTGTTCTTCCTGTTCCGACTTCTTCATTTTCCCTGTATGCTTCTGCAATTTGTATCAATTGTCCACCAATCTTGAGTTCAGTTGAGAATGGTAGCATACAACCTTTTATCATTGCTTTTTCTACCGAATTGACTTTAATAATCTTAGCTGATGTAATTCGCAACAAATCTTGAGAGCGTCCAAGCGAAGGTGTCCCAATAGGGTATTTAAAATAATCCAACCAATCCGTTCTATTCAGCCAAATCGTCAAAATAGGGTTGATGTGGAATTCTCGCTTGTAAGCATCTGTTCCTTTAGCGTGCGGTTTTAGCTTTCCATCAAATGCCAAACGATGTCTAGTCTCCAAATCATTTGCGGAGGTATCATATTGATAATAAAAACCAATATTCACTTCATTAGCTTCTACTATTCGACCCAAACAACAACCTATCATACCCAAAAGCATGGAATAAGAAGGCGTTGGCATACAAACAGCATTACCTGAAAGAATGAAAGGCAATCGAGGTGTAGCTGTCCAACCTTTAAATTGTATTTCTAAACACTCTTTCATTAGCTCAAATAATTTGTAATAAATGAATTTGCAGCGCCAATAGGTGACATAACTTTAATATTATCGCCTTGTAATGCTTTGGTTTCCGCTTCATTTTCTAGATAACCCGCTCTAATCCCGATATAAACAGGAGTTGCTAATTTTGATTGATAATCTTCAATCACTTGCTTTAGAGCTTCTATATTTATCGAAGGTTTAGCACCCTTTCCATCAAATAATCCATTGAAAATAGGATTGGCACATTCCATACCTGCCAAAATCAATACTTTAGGTGAAACATCAGCACCAAAAGCAGCCATCTTTGCACCTCCTCTAAGCATAGACAAACCTTTCAAAAGTCCTGCTGCTCTTGTTTTACGAGTTTGTTCTGCTTCTTTCAAAGTATATCTTTTAAAGTTTTTATATACCGTACTTTCGTCTAATTTATCAGCGTATTGTTCTACAAATTCTTTTGCTAATTCTACTCGACTACTCAAATTATCATAAACACCTAAGCGATAATATTCTAAATTAAAGAAGCCTTCTAAATGTGTAGAATAGAAATCCGTAGAATATGGAAGTGGTGTACCTTCTTTTAGATGCACGAACGCTTCATCTGTATTAATCACCCGTTTACCCAAAATTCCTTTTAAAATCGATGTTTTGAAAGGTGAAGTTCGCTGCACACTTTCTATACCTTTCTCACCACTTCTCATGTAACCAAATAAATCATCTTCTGGAAAATCAATCGGGTTAAGTTCTGTTGCAATCTTTGTAGTTGAACCTTTAGCGTTTTTCTTAATAGATTTCAATTCACTTGGTTGCCAACTATTTTCTTCATTTGCAGTATCTCTCAACCATCTACGCCAAGCTTGTGCAGATACATAAGGCACTTTTTCAAACTTACCATTCACCTTTTCTCTGTAAGTTTTTGGAATGACTTTGTTTCTATCTTCGCCCGAGCCTAAACCTGCACCATTTAAAAATACTGCTCGTGCGTCAATCAATAATGAACCTGTAATATTTTTTAATGAACTCATATTGTTACTATTTCTTTATTTGAAAATGTTTTTGAATAATGTTGATTTAATAAAAATTGAATTACAAATCGGGAAAAACTTAGGCTATACTCACCATTTGGAGCATAAAAGAGTTCTTCATCAAATTGCTCGATTTGATGTTTATTGATAATTGCTTGCTTTGGATAATCTTTCATTTTATCCAAAACATCAATTAACCAAGCTTTGAACTGATTATTCTTTTTAGGAAAAGATTTTAAAATTCCTTTTTCATACTTGGAAGTATCATTGTTGTATTTATCGAAATAATAGGTTTGAAAAGCCTCTACAAATTGTTGGTAAACTAAGAATGGTTGATTATTCCCTTTTTTGAAATAATCAAAGTAACTTTCTTTAAATTCAATTGAAGGATTAGATTGGTTGTAGTATAATCGAAGTAATTTATTCAAATCATTCTTACGAGGCTTGTAATCATCATATAAATAATTCGTAATCGCATCTAATTCAATTTCCTTTGCATTTCTAATAAGAATATTATTGATATTGAAAGTTTGATAGTCTTGATTATGTGTTAATCTAGCTAAACTATCCTGTCTCCGCACATCATTTTCAATCAAATGTATAATCGTATAAATAATTGGAGTTAGTTCTGTTTCTTCGGGAATTGGACTATTTTTCAAAAAAGCCTTTTTATAATAATAAAAATGAATCATCTTAAAAATTCCATAAGTCCAAGACCTAATAATTTCATTATCTGTTTCATCTAAAATTTCTAAATGATTTTGTAAAGTCCAAAGTCCTTCATTTGTGGCACGAAGTAATATAGAGTAGATTAAAGTAGTGTATTCGGGTTCTTTGTATGCGTAAAACTTTTCTAATAGCTTAATTTCCGATTGTTTCAAATCTTTATCCTTGCTAATTAAATAAGCAATGTATTTAGCGTAATTTTTAAATCTATCGTTATTAATCGCAGCTTGATAAACATCGAAAAACTCAACACTTACGCCTTCTGACTTAACGGTTTCAGTTTTCTTCCCTTTCTTTACGGTTATCTTTCGAGGATATAAACCATAGTAATCTTTTCCTTCAATTAAATATTCCAGAAAGCGTCTTGATGACTGTTCTAAAATGCTTTTCAAGTCTTCTCGGTAGTGTCGGTAAACACCCAGGCGGACTCGTTGAGGGCATCGTGTCTGGGAAGTCCGACTTCTGATTTGTAGCCGTCGGCATCGAGGAGGTATTCTTTGCCGTCGAGAG
>JBCCOJ010000182.1:0-6796 GCA_039025415.1 Bacteroidota bacterium
AATCTGTCTATTAGCAAAAAAACACTACGCTTAAATTTTATAATAGATTAAAAAAATTTTTTTTTAAAATAAATAATAAAACAACACGACGAGTTGAAAGGCACTCGGTAATAAATATAAAAATGAGTTTTTTAGATTCTATATTAAAAGTATTTGTGGGCGACAAGTCCAAGCAGGACGTAAAAGCGCTCTCTCCTATAATTGAGCAAGTAAACGCTTTTGAAAGTCAGTTCGAGCAATTATCCCATGACGAACTTAGGGCAAAAACAGCCGAATTCAAGGCTAAAATTGCTGAAGCCAGAAAACCACTTCAAGAGCGCATAGACCAACTTCTTAAAGATGCCGAGGCTACAGAAGACATTGACGAGCGTGAGGATTTTTACACCGAAATAGATAAGATTGAAGACGACATTTACGAAACTACCGAAGGCGTTTTAAATGACATCATGCCAGAAGCCTTTGCCGTCGTAAAGGAAACTGCTAAACGATTTGTGAACAACACTGAAATTACGGTTGAAGCCAATGAATTTGACCGTCAACTTTCTGGTGAGAAGACTTACATAACGCTCGAAGATGATAAAGCCGTATGGGCAAATTCCTGGGATGCTGCTGGTAAAGCGATTACCTGGGACATGGTACATTATGATGTTCAGCTCATTGGTGGTACTGCACTGCATCAAGGTAAAATAGCCGAAATGCAAACGGGTGAAGGTAAAACACTCGTGGCCACACTCCCCGTCTATCTAAATGCACTTGCGGGTAAAGGTGTACACCTAGTAACAGTTAACGATTATCTCGCGAAACGTGATAGTGCGTGGATGGCGCCAATATTTGAATTTCACGGTATGAGTGTAGACTGTATAGACCATCACAGACCAAATAGCGAAGCAAGAAGAAAAGCTTACAAAGCAGATATCACCTACGGTACTAACAATGAATTTGGGTTTGACTATTTACGTGATAATATGGCACATTCACCAGACGATTTAGTTCAACGTCCGCACCATTACGCCATTGTGGATGAGGTGGATTCGGTTTTGATTGATGACGCCAGAACGCCATTGATAATCTCTGGACCAATCCCCCAAGGTGACCGTCATGAGTTTACCGAATTGAAACCAAAGGTCGATGATATTGTTACTGTACAACGAAAATATTTGACCGGTGTATTGGCAGAAGCAAAAAAACTTATTGCAGAAGGTGATGATAAGGAAGGCGGATTGTTGTTATTGCGCGCTTACAGAGGAATTCCAAAGAACAAAGCACTAATAAAGTTTTTAAGTGAGGAAGGTGTGAAACAACTCCTTCAAAAAACTGAAAACTTCTACATGCAGGACAACAATCGCGAAATGCCGAAAGTTGATGCTGAACTGTACTACGTTATTGAAGAAAAAAACAATCAAGTTGAATTGACCGATAAAGGCGTCGATTATCTTTCAGGGGAAGATAACCCCGATTTCTTCGTGATGCCTGAAATCGGTATGGAAATTTCAAAAATTGAAGATAAAGGACTTTCAAAGGAAGAAGAAGCTGCAGAGAAAGAAGAATTGTTCCGTGAGTTTGGAATCAAATCAGAACGAATCCATACCTTAAACCAACTCCTAAAGGCCTATGCCCTATTTGAAAAAGACATTCAATACGTTGTTATGGATAACAAAGTAATGATTGTTGATGAGCAAACGGGACGTATAATGGATGGTCGTCGTTATAGTGACGGTCTTCACCAAGCTATTGAGGCTAAGGAAAACGTAAAGATTGAGGATGCTACCCAAACCTTCGCCACCGTAACCCTTCAAAATTACTTTAGAATGTACCGCAAATTGTCGGGTATGACGGGTACTGCGGTTACCGAAGCGGGAGAATTCTGGGAAATCTATAAATTAGACGTTGTTGAAATTCCAACCAACAAACCAATTGCCCGAGATGACAGGGAAGATTTGGTGTATAAGACTAAGCGTGAAAAATACAATGCGGTTGTAGATGAAGTCACCAAATTATCACAATCCGGAAGACCGGTATTGATAGGAACAACTTCGGTGGATATTTCAGAATTACTCGGAAAGATTCTAGCCCAAAGAAAAGTGCCGCACAATGTACTTAATGCAAAACTCCATAAAAAAGAAGCAGATATTGTGGCCGAAGCAGGCCAACCTGGTCAGGTGACCATTGCCACAAACATGGCAGGTCGTGGTACGGATATCAAATTAAGTGATGCCGTTAAGGAAGCTGGTGGATTGGCGATAGTAGGTACAGAACGTCACGATTCAAGAAGGGTCGATAGACAGTTACGTGGTCGAGCAGGTCGTCAAGGAGACCCAGGAAGTTCGCAGTTCTACGTATCTCTCGAGGATAACTTGATGCGCTTATTTGGTAGTGAACGTATTGCCAAGATGATGGATAAAATGGGATTAAAGGAAGGTGAGGTTATCCAACATTCCATGATTTCCAAATCCATTGAGCGGGCCCAAAAAAAAGTTGAGGAAAATCAATTTGGGGTTAGAAAGCGTCTTTTGGAATACGATGATGTTATGAACGCCCAACGTGAAGTCGTTTACAAACGTCGCCGTCATGCATTACAAGGCGAAAGACTTCGAGTTGATTTGGCGAATATGATTTATGATACTTCTGAACTTATTACCGATACCAATAAGGCAGCTGCTGATTATAAAAACTTTGAATTTGAGCTTATTCGCTATTTCTCAATGAGCAGTCCGGTTTCTGAAGCTGAATTTGAAAAGGAAACCGTTCAGGATATTGCTGGTAAAGTATATAAAGCTGCTTTTGAGCACTACCGAGAAAAGATGCAACGCAACGCCGATTTGGCTTTCCCCGTGATTGAGAATGTATATTTGAATCAGCGTGATAAGTTTAAGCGAATCGTAGTTCCATTTACTGATGGGGTTAAAAACCTTCAGGTAGTAACCGATTTAGAAAAAGCTTACGAAACCAAAGGAACACAGCTTATCAATGATTTTGAAAAAAACATAACCTTAGCTATTGTGGATGATGCTTGGAAGACCCATTTGCGTAAAATGGATGAACTTAAGCAGTCAGTGCAATTGGCGGTACACGAGCAAAAAGACCCATTATTGATTTATAAGTTTGAAGCTTTTGAATTGTTTAAAGAAATGATTGATGGCGTAAATAAAGATGTCATTTCATTCTTGTTCAAAGGTGAATTGCCAAGTGAGACCCAAAGTACGATTCAGGAAGCAAGGACAAGAAAACAAGAAAACCTCAAGACTGAAAAAGAAGAGGTAATGAACATGGATGAGCGTGCTGCACAAAGCCGTCAAGCGGGACAGAATGCAGGGCAGCGCCAACCTCAGGTTATTGAAACCATCGTCAGGGACAAGCCGAAAATTGGTCGTAACGATAGAGTTACCATTAAACATGTGATGAGCGGTGAGAATAAAACCGTAAAGTTCAAACAGGCTGAACCTTTAATAAATAAAGGAGAGTGGGTTTTGGTTGAGGATTAATCCATTATTTCATCCTTGTACTTAATCTAGGATTTTAGTCAAGAGCTAAATAGTATTCAATTGTCTTTACAGCAATATTGAATTTGATTGGCTTCAGGAATAATTTGTTGCCTGAGTTCCATTGGACTGTAACATAATCAACAATCTTTTATCTTTATTTTAAATTTGATAATTGATGTTACGCTTTTATTTGATATTGGCTTCCGTTTGTTCATCTTATTTAATGTTTACCCAAAATATAAGATATAATCAAACCAAAAATGACAGTTTAATTATCTTCAATCTTGTCAATAAAACGCCTGCGCCATTAACTTTTAATGGTAAGAAAACCTCAGACCTAAATATTTCGTTGTTGGATACGCTTCTTGTATGCCCGCCAATGGATTCAATTACGGGTATTTTCAGTTTTCCAAAAAAACTACGCGATGATAACCCAGACTTAGAATTGGGGGAACATTTGGACTTAAGATTGGCTTTTGGTGTGAAATTGAAAGATGAGGACATCATTGATTATAAATACGAACTTCCATTTTTAAGCGGCAGGAAATATAAAATCATGCAGGGCTTTAATGGTAGGTTTAGCCATCAAAGCGACCAGTCTAGATATGCCATAGATTTTGCGATGCCAATTGGTGACACGATTGTGGCTGCTCGTTCAGGATATGTCGTAAATACGAAATCCCATTTTACAGAGCGTGGCGGTAAATCATTTAGAAGTAAAGCTAATCAAATAGTAATTTATCATGATGATGGTACTTTGGCGTTTTACGTTCATCTCGACACCAATGGTGTATTAGTTAATGTTGGAGATTACGTTGAAGTCGGTGATAAAATTGGTATTGCAGGTTTTACGGGTTACACGACCAAACCGCATCTTCATTTTGTGGTTAGGAACTTCAGAAAAGCCATTCCCATCGAGTTTAAGGAAAAAAAGGGCATTGGTAAAAAGTCTGGTGTTTGGGCAAAAAAGAAAAAAAGAAAGTGACTTAAGCTATTTTCTTATTTTTCAAACCTCAATAAAGCACTACTTCTTTTTAAAATCCCAGACAACCCCTAGGCTGTATCTCGAACCTTGAAACACATTTCTTCCTGCAAACACATTGGAATAGTTGATGTAAGCTCCAAAATTACCTGAAATATTCCTAAACAATGTTGTTCCTATTTTATGGTAATCGACTTCAAGCTCCCTAAAATTTTGAGGACTTGGGGTGCCGCGGTAATCTATGCCATCTATTGCGTTTTGAAAATCATAAAACACGTCATAATACCATTTTCCAGCAGCCTTTCCAACTTTTAAAATCAACGGAAAACTATTTGGAACTTCTTCCAGCTTTAGCGAATATCCACTAGTTGCCGTGCCAAACCAACCATTTTCAAGTTGGTAATGCAGTACTAACCTAGAATCGAAAATCGTCGCTTGTTGGCCAATATCGTTAAGACCACCAATATCGTAATCACTCAATGGGGTTGAAAAACCAAGCCCCAAGCTTATATCCAATCTTGAATTTTCGAGATTGACCTTAACAAATCGATATTTTAAAAAAAGGCTTAAATCTTGAAAATCCTGATTATCATCACTTGCCATATAAGGTATTGAGACTTGAGCGTCTAAATCTTCTGATAAGCCAAATGCGGAAAACAAATTTGTGTAAACTAAGGTTCTACTAAGGTCAGATTCAGTTATTCCGATGAGGTAGTTTTGATTATCCTCGAACCCAAAACCCATTACTGAGGTCAAATTCCCTTTACCTCTATAAAAACCATCGATGGGTCCTTGTGAAAAACCTTCAGTTACAAAACACAATAAAATTAGGAGTCTGGTAATACACATAAATTCGAATAACAATGTCCCTCAACTAATGAGAAATATGATTTCAATATCAGTCTAATTTAAAGAGAAAACTTTACAAGTTGCAAGAAGAATATTATCTGTGGTGATAGGGTTCATTTTTAAGTATTGTAAAACCTCGGTATAATTGTTCCACCATAAATAGTCTTATCATTTGATGGGAAAAGGTCATTTTTGACAATGACACCTTAGACCTCGCATTTTGGTACACGGGCTCTGAAAACCCATAAGGACCTCCAATTACAAACACCAATTGCTTAATACCTGAATTCATATGTTTTTGCAGAAAATTAGAAAAGGCTATTGAGTCATACTGTTTCCCGTTTTCATCGAGCAAAATCATAACGTCTGTTGGCTGTAATTTGTTTAAAATCAATTCACCCTCCTTTTCTTTTTGTTGCAATTCACTTAGGTTCTTAGTGTTCTTAAGGTCTGGGATAATTTCGAACTTAAATTTCACATAAAAGCCAAGACGTTTGATATAGTCCTCTATGAGTTGCTGAAGCTGCTTATTATCTGTTTTGCCTACCGCAATTAATTTAATGGTCATATCTCAAAATTATGGATTTTGATAGCTCAGTGAGTTTTAAAAGGGTTTAAGGTAGAAATTATATCGCAATCGCTATTTTTACCAATAGTATAAATAAAACTTGATTTTATGATATCTGAAGAACAATTCAATTACGAGATAGACCTTATAATTTCAAACGCCATACGCGAAGATGTTGGTGATGGAGACCATAGCTCGTTAGCCTGTATTCCAAGTGAATCCAAAGGAAAGGCGAAATTATTGGTCAAGGATAAAGGGATTATTGCTGGTGTTGAATTTGCCATAAAGGTATTTAAGTTTGTAGATTCTAATTTGACTATTGAAACTCATATCAAAGATGGTAGCGAGGTTAAATATGGAGATATTGCTTTCTATGTTGAAGGTAGTTCACAATCAATTTTAAAGGCTGAACGATTGGTGTTGAATGCCATGCAGCGTATGAGTGCCATAGCAACTAAGACCAAGTCCTTTGTGAAGCTTCTGGAAGGTACTGGGACTAAAATTTTAGATACCAGAAAAACAACACCTGGAATTCGTGCCCTTGAAAAATGGGCGGTCAAAATTGGTGGAGGAGAAAACCACCGATTTGCCCTTTACGATATGATAATGTTGAAGGATAATCACATTGATTTTGCTGGTGGAATTACAAAGGCCATTTCAAAAACAAAAGATTATTTAGAATCCACCAACCGTGATTTGAAGATTATTGTTGAGGCTAGAAGTCTAGCTGAAATTGAGGAGATATTACAAACTGATGGGGTTTACAGAATATTAATTGATAATTTCAATTACGAGGATACAAGAAAGGCCGTCGAAATGATTGGCACGAAATGCTTAACCGAGTCCTCCGGTGGTATAAATGAAAAAACGCTTAGAAAATATGCGGAGTGCGGGGTAGATCATATTTCATCTGGA
>JBCCOJ010000183.1:0-6795 GCA_039025415.1 Bacteroidota bacterium
ACTTTCAAAGCAATTTTATACTTCGGATGACCTTGGTACAGGCTCCATGTCGAATTATGGAAACCACAGGCTGTTCCATAATGTACTAGCGTTATGTAACTTGAGCTTTGGTAAAAGCGAAAGTTATTACCGAATCCCCTGAAAAATTTCTTCTAAAAATCTTCTTTAAAAAGGTAATGGAATACTTATTTGACGAGCCTACGGAGTAGGGGAGGG
Source organism: Bacteroidota bacterium (assembly GCA_039025415.1). Lineage (GTDB taxonomy): Bacteria > Bacteroidota > Bacteroidia > Flavobacteriales > Flavobacteriaceae > Psychroserpens. Next base: position 217 of record JBCCOJ010000183.1, read on the forward strand.
AAATGTGTATGGAATGGGTAAGGAGTAATTTGTATCTTTACTACGTCTACACAGTTTTAGGAAAATTCTAAAACAATTATTTATCGATAAGGAGTCGCTCACAAGCCCAGCGGCCACGAAAGTACCGCTTCCAGTCCTAGACTGTGTAGACAGGGCTGACGGGGCGACTCCGCATTTAAACTTTTCTTTATGTCTACAAGAAAAAACCAAATCCATGATGAATGGTACCAACAATTACAGAAGGAACTTTGCATGGCAGATTCAAAACAAAAGAAGGCAATTCTTGAAATTATTGCTACAATTGATGACTACTTCGATGTGAATTCTCTGGAGGGCCATATAGATGGTCTGTATGGCATGCTATCTGGCAGTATCGAAAATAAAGTTCTTGGGCTATCTAAAGAACATATTTTTGATTGTGTATCTCAAACAGGAGTTCATGTCAATTTTTTATTGAAATTATCCTCTAAACTGTCTGTCCTCAAAGCCTAACGTATCCCTATTTAAATAATCAAAAGTCCTTCTGATTCTTCTTGGAAGGATTTTTTGTTTGAATTCAACTGTTTTTATTTGGTTGTTATTACCATTTAAAATTGCAGAAAAACCCTAGAAATTATAAGGTTTTTATGTAATGGGTTTTCATTACCAATTTTTATATTTAAATACTCCAAGTTATTGACTCCCTACGTTTTATTCCCCCATAGTTTCTAAATTCAAAAATCGTTGACATGAAGCAATTCATTTGTTCTCTTCTTTTTTTACTCAGTACTATTTCAATAGTATCACAAGAGTTTGAAAATCTTGGATATACTCCGAAATATAGCACTATTGCGCATGAAATATTAGAAGTTGAGAAGGACTTAAATTCAAATTCAGGAAATGAATATGATATCCTTTTTAAACTCCTCGATGAAGTAATTGAAAAGTCAGGAAAAAAAATCCAATCAATAACTACAACCAATAAATTAAGTGATGGTAAGAGGCAAAAAGCTATTCGAATATTAGATGGTATAAACGAAACTCTTTTAGACTTAGGGTTTGAGCTTAAAATTCCGATACAGACTCTTACCGAAATGCTTAGTAAAAAACAGATGGACTGTGATACTGGAGCAATACTTTATTTAGCAATTGGAGAGGTTTATGAATTACCAATTTTCAAAGTGGAAGTACCGACCCACAGCTTTATAAGATATTACTTTGAGGATATGGAATATTTTAATTGGGATAATAATACAGCAGCACTTAATGACCCTTCTCAATCACCCATTTATACGGATACAGATTTTATGAATGGTAAATCTGCTACTAGTGGCGTTACATTCAGTATAAACGAGGCGGTAAAGTATGAGTACTTACAGCCAATGTCTGTTAATGTCACAAAAGCTTACTTCCAAAGTCTCATATTGTCAATCAAGAATCTGGATGAAATAAAAGCAAGAAAATATTTAGAAAATTCTTTAAGGGAAAGGCCTTATAGTCACTTGACAATGAACAATTTAGCATGGCTTTTGCTGACATCTAAAAACTCTTCGAATAATGAACTTGACAAAAAGTTGGCTTTGGATTTGGCTACTAAAGCAACCAATGCCTTTAAAGGGAGCTCAGCCTATATTGATACTTTAGGATGTGCTTGTGCAGCAACAGGTGACTTCGAGATGGCTGAGTATTATGAAAAAAATGGAGGAGGAAATAATTTGAAGCAAGTTTTGGGTTATCAAAGTGGGAAAAATTGCTTTGAACTTGGATACACGCCAGCAGACTAATTAAAGAATCAATCTATGTGGAACGATAACGAAACTCATAAAGACTTAATTGACTTCAAATATTTAACAAATTCCGTAAGCCTTATTATTAATAATGATGATTTAGTTCCATCTACTATAGGACTTTATGGGGATTGGGGTAGTGGGAAGTCTAGTCTCATGAAAATGATTGAAAATGAAAACACGAAGTCTGATAATATTATAATACACTTTAATGGTTGGCTTTTTGAAGGCTATGAGGATGCTAAAACAGCTCTGCTGAGTACTATAGTTGATGAATTAATTAAGAGTAGAACTTGGGACCAAAAGGCAATTAAGTACATAGGACGATTAGTCAAAAAAGTAAAATGGTTTGAAGTTTTGGTAAAAACAGGTAAGATTGGTGCTGGCATGTACTTAGCAAGTCAAGGTGATACCAATCATGAAGCTCTTCTTGAAGATATATCAAGCTTAGATATTGACCAGTATATTAAAGAAATACAAGATGAAAATCAGGAAATAATAGAAAAAGGAATCAAAGAATTTAGAAATGATTTTGATAAACTATTGAAGGCTACGGATATAAATAGGATTATAGTTTTAATTGACGATTTAGACCGATGTAATCCCGACACTGTTATATCTACATTAGAAGCAATCAAACTTTTTTTATACGTTGACAAAAGCGTATTTATTATTTCTGCAGATGAAAGATTGATAAACTACGCTGTAAAGAAAAGGTTTCCTGAATTACCATCATCAAATTATGATGTAAGTACTGATTACTTAGAAAAATTAATTCAGTTTCCAATTAGAATACCTTCGATGAGTGAATCTGAATATGAAACCTACATAAATCTTTTATTTGCCAAGGTCCATTTGAATAATGAAGATTTTGATGAAGTTCTAACTAAAGTATTCGCTCCAGGAGATAAAGTTAATATTAGCAAATCAAAGTTTAATTCTGATAACCTTGTTGACTTTATCGAAGAGCCGCCCGAAGCTCTCAAACAAGATTTGGTCCTTTCAAAACAAATTAATCCAATACTAGTTTCAATTTTAAGTGGCAATCCTCGGCAATGTAAGAGGTTTTTAAACATGCTGATAATGCGACTAAACATGGCGAATTCAAAGGGAATTGAGTTGAAAAAAAATGTTTTAGCCAAGTTGATGCTGTTAGAATACTTCAAAACCGAGTCATTTAATAATCTTGTGAAGTCTTCTTATCAAAATGAAGGCAATCCATTGTTGGGAATTGAAAGTTCTGATGAAGCTGTAGAAGTCTCAGACAACAATTTTTCGTCTTGGCAAACTGACCCATGGTTAAAAAAATGGTTAACTATTGAACCAGGATTGGGTAAAGAAAATCTAAAAGAATACTTCTACTTCACTAGAGGAAATGCCAGTTTTGAATTGCTTTCTAAAAAAAGAATGTCAAACGAAGGGAAAGAAGTACTGCAAAATATTTTAGGTAGAGGTGCTATTCAGAAAAAAGCTCTGAAGGATAGCGATAGTTTACCGCTGGGAGATATTTCTGCAATTTTCGATGAAATTGTAAACCTCTTGAGTATTGAAGAAGATATTACTCAAAGAGGTGAAATCAATGTTGCGTTGCTTAAATTTTGTCAAAAGCACAAAGTTCTAATTTCAGAATACTGTTCTTTTATGGAAAATGCTTCTGAAAGTATTATTCTTCCTTCCAATATTCCAAATCTGCGAACACTAACGAAGGGTACGGCATTTGAAAGCAAGGCAGAAGAAATTATTGCAAAATGGTCTAAATCTGAAAATGAAATTCTTGCTAAAGCGGCAAATTTATAATTATGGGAACTTCTTCATCAAATAAAGGACCAAAAGGGCGACCAAATCCAGTTCCAGAATGGGAAAATGACTCTAATCAAAACAGCCCATCAGATTCAGGTATTGAAATCCCATCAAAACCTGATACCCCTGATAACCTTGAAGAACAGAATGAAAATGATGCTACTGAACAAATAAGCTGGAGTGATGTTAGGAGAAGTTTTACTGCTTTAACAAAAAAGACATCAAAATCAAATTTTAAAAAATTTACCGCGAAATATCGAAAAGCTTCTGGTGGTAAAAAAGGTTTAAGTAGGTCAGCTATTGGTGGTAAAAAAGGTGCAATAATATTAGTTGACTTTTTAGAGACCATTTCGAAAGTAGGTATTGAGGAGACTCTTAAAAAGTTCAAAATTGGGGATATTTCAGATTTAAAGGCTGAAGGTGCTATAAATAGGATTGCAAGTATATTTAACGAAATAGATGGAACCGATGAAGGAAGTGCAGCGTCTTCAGCTGCAATAGAAACGGTAAATAAATTGTATAATGATTATATAGAAAGCCCAAATGATATTAATGAATTAGATGTTGAGCATATCTCTGATTACTTAGAGTTCTACATATCCAAGTACATTTTCGAACGTATTTCAATAGAAATTACAAACGCTTTAGAAGTTAAGGATTTGAAAGTTAGCGAAGTAAAGAATATTGAAGCACAAATAAGTCTTTTTATTGATGCAGAAGTCAAATTGAAATTTTCTCATGCAAATTTTTCAGAAATGAATTTGCGAGAAAAAAACAATATTATAAGTAAAATCTTTCAAGATGCTTATTCCCTAATTTAAACATGAAAATATCAGTAGTTCTTAAGGAAGATAAAAATGACAATTATGGAGATAAAGAAAAAGAAAACTTCTTTTTAAACTCAATAATTGTAGCTCCAAACGATTCAAAACTCAAAAATCCAATTGTCAGACATAATATTTACAATTTTCTAACGAGTAAGGAGAATTATAAGTTGTGCCCAGATAGCTTATCAACGGATTTTGCAAATATAGCTCTAGCTGTTTATTCTATTGACCAAATAGCTGGGCGAAGTGATTTAGGGTATTATGGGTGGAGTAGATATTTTGAATTGAATATACCGGTATATAATTATAAAAGTTGGGTTGCAGTCAGAGAAGAATTTGAAAAAACATTATCATTCTTAAGCGGTGATAAATGGTTGTTGAAGTTCAGAGTTTGCAAAAACCCTTTTCCGAATTTCTCGCTATCTGAATTTTCAGCAAAAAGGGTTTGTTTATTTTCCGGGGGTATGGATTCTTTTATCGGAATTACTGATTTGATAAGTAATACTGATAGACTTGCAACCGTGTCTCATCATAAGGGTGGAAATTCAGGGGAGTTATCAACTCAAAAGGAACTTGTGGACTTACTTAAAAAAGAATTTAAGAAGAAAGAAATTCTACCATATTACTTTTATGTACAAGCAAATAAAAATGAAATTCTTAAGGGTGAAAGAACTCAAAGAGCAAGGTCAATTCTCTTTATTGCTTTGGCCTTATTAGTAGCCAATTCTTCTGGGCCAAAAACAAAAGTAATTGTTCCGGAAAATGGTTTTATATCTTTAAACCTTCCATTAACGCCGGCTCGAGGTGGAAGTCACAGTACCAAAACAACTCATCCAAAGTATTTATCATCTTTAAACCATATTTTTACAACAGTTGGAATTAAAAATGAAATCGTAAATCCTTACCGATTTATGACCAAAGGGGAAATGTTTTCAAACTCAAAACTTCCCAACTTTGTTTCAAAGCATATTACCAAAACTCTTTCTTGCTCCAAACCAGGTTACTACCAACAATGGAAAGGTGCTAAAAACAGACAATGCGGTCATTGTGTTCCATGCATTATTAGAAGGTCTTCTATGTATCTCCTTAAAAAAGATTCTCCCAAAAATTATGTGAAAGATGTGATTTCATCAAAACAAAAGTTTACAGATTATAATGCCTTTAAAATAGCAATTGCTAGATATTCAAATAAGGATAAAATTAGGCTAGCTTTCCTAAAACAAGGCTTTATGAATATTCCCGAATATGATTTAAAAAGATATGTAAACATGTACCAACGTGGATTAAAAGAAGTAAGAAGCTTCATTATTCAGAAATAAGTATGATGGCTTGAAGAAAATGCGGGCCAGCGTAGGGGTGAATTTGTGACTTGACACAAAGAGCCATTGCCCTGGGCTTTGTGGTAGGGCGCGTAGCGCCCAAATAGCGGAGCTATAAGACACAAAGGGAGCGTGGAAGCATATTTTCTTCTTGATTTTTTGTTTCTTTTTTATCAAGAAAAAAGAAAGGAGAGAACAACAAAAGGCTTAATTTCTATTTGACATAATGTTTTGAGTACCTGCAAAAAAAGCTAAATCAGAGGAGGATGTGAGCAAGTGCTTAGAAATTTACTCGCAGAGAAATTTTAAGCTTTTGCGGCAAGCTGACGAAAAGCCAGTGAAATTTTTCTTCTCCAAATTTTCAAGTAAACCAAAAGTTTCAATAAATACGAAAAGCTGAGCTTTTAATGGCGCTGGCCAAGTGGCTGAGAATTGCGTATAAAAATAAATGCTTGGACATTTACTTTTTATGAAAGCAATATGCTGTTGGCCGAGCGGCTATTTTACATAACGGCAAATTATAGATACAAATGAAAACATGCGGCGTAGCCGACCGCCAGGTAATGTTTCATGACCCTGTTCGTAATTCCCATAGATGACGAAATGTTGAGGGATATTTTACATAATAGAATTATAGCTTACAAATGGATAAACAGCTGGAAAAGCAAAAGAATACATTTGTACTATAATTTATATTATGTAAAATAAAACATATCTCTACTACAACCGTTCTTATCATCCCGCCTCTCTATCATTTTAAATACTAATCTTTAAATGAAGAATGTGCAATATACTTTTCCACCACTACCGCTGTAATAATAACTAAGTAAAATTGTCCCACCAAACCTACTAAAATTGCAGCCTTCT
>JBCCOJ010000184.1:0-6773 GCA_039025415.1 Bacteroidota bacterium
CTTAGGGCTCCCAATAAGTAAAAAACTGCTCAATTTGCAGGGTAGTGATTTAAAAGTAAAAAGTAAGGCCGGCTCTGGTGCCGAATTCTCTTTTGAATTAGAATATAAGATAAATCATTCTAAAAAGATTGAAGAGAAAGAAGAGACTAGACCCAAGAAAAAATTTGAACGTCTAAATGTCAAAGTACTCGTTGCCGAAGACAATAAAATGAATGTGCTTATAGTCAAGCGGTTTTTTTCAAATTGGGGCGTTGATGCTACCATTGCACAAAATGGACAAGAAGCTCTGGAATATGTAAAGAGCAATAACTTTGATATTGTTTTAATGGATTTACAGATGCCCGTATTGGATGGCTATAAAGCGACCGAGGCTATTAGAAATTTAGATAACCCTGAGAAGGCTAATGTGCCGATTTTTGCTCTTACCGCTTTTGCGCAAACTGATATCAAGGAGAAAACAGAATATTTTAAAATGAACGGCTTTATGAGTAAGCCGTTTGACCCAGAAAAGCTTTACACCTTATTAAAGAAATACAGCAATAATCTTGTTGAATCTGCCCAGTATTTGACTGAAAATTGAAATCTTGGCTTATTTCACAGTTATGTTGCTAAAGTATAGATTCCAGTCAACGTCTTTTTGTTTGTGGTCTTTTGCTATTTCAATACCATTGAAGGCCTCATAATTTTCAAAGCTGGTTGAAAGTGAGGGCTCCATTGCATTACCCTTTCTGAAAATCCACTCCTTGATTTTAAAATCGTCTGAATAGAAAAAATCGTAGGCATCACCTGGAGTGTAACCGCCTTCACCAACATAGGTCAAGGTGATTTTATTCATTTCTCTACCACTGATAGGTGCTATTGACTTTATGGGGTCGGATATTTCGGTCCCAGTATCCCAAACAAGCTGAAATGGCGCCAACAACCAAAACTTGTCGTTAATAAAAGCTCTATCTGCGCCAAGGGAAAGACTATCAATAGATTTTCGGTTAAATATAATGGTGTCTTTTGCCGAAATCATTGAAACATCAGAGGTTTTAGGTTTCCAAATCCATGAGCGTTCCGAATGGCCTCCATTGGCATCTACATTGAAAGTAAATGAAATTTCATTTACATTTTCCCATTGGGATATGCCGTGTGCTTGTGCGATTTTTTCGGCCGTGGTAAGTACTTCTTCCTCATAAGAGTCTATATCATAATTATTTGAATTGTCGGTATTGGTCTTTTTCTTCTCTACATCACAAGATAAAAAAATACTCAAAATCACTAATATTGATAAACTTCGCATAGATTTGAATTGAATTTGATACGCCTTGTAAAGATATTGAACTAGTTGGATTAAAAATGGTGTAACCTAAAATAATAAACGTATGAAAGAGCAGTATTTTGAAACCAATCGCGAAACTTGGAACAGAAAGGTCGACGTACATTATGAAAGTGATATGTATGATTTAAAGGCTTTCAAAAGTGGAAAGTCGAGTTTGATGCCTTATGAATTAAATGCACTTGGTGATGTAAGTGGTAAATCCTTACTTCATTTGCAATGTCATTTTGGTCAAGATACTTTAAGTTGGAGTAGAAGGGGAGCGAAATGTGTGGGAGTTGATATTAGCGATGCTGGAATTGAGCGAGCAAAAGCGTTAAACGATGAATTAAATCTCGATGCAGAATTTATACGCTGCAATGTTCTTGATACCTCAAAATATGTAGAAGAAAAGTTTGACATTGTATTTACAAGTTACGGTACTATAGGGTGGTTACCAGACCTAAAGCCTTGGGGGCAAATGATAAGTGAACGATTAAAACCTGGAGGTGTTTTTTACATTGTTGAGTTTCACCCTATAGCTTGGATGTTCGATTATTTAGAAAATCCGGCGGTTATGACATACGGCTATATGCAAGATGAGGTCATTTATGAAGAATATGAAGGCACCTATGCTAATGAAAAAGCCAAAATACTAAGTAAGGAATACGGTTGGAATCATGGCTTGAGCGAAGTTGTAAATGCATTGACCAATGCAGGATTGGTGGTTGAATATCTAAATGAATATAATGAGAGTCCCTATCAAGTGTTTCCAGATTTGATTAAAACTAAAACAGGAATGTATATTTTGAAAGACCAGCTTTATCCGTTGATATTTGAAATAAAGGCGAGCAAGCCTATTTAAGTATGGTATCTAGAAAATGCTTAATACTTTCTTGACTTTTATGTATTAAATGTGCCTTTGCCAGTCTAGTGTCTTTAGGATTTTTATCTTGCGAAAGTTTAAATTTTCCTTCCCAGTGCGTTATGGTGATTTCGAACATTTTGATATAATCCAAATTTCTTTCCATTCTTGGATTATCGGGTTCAAGAATATAATTGTGGTCAGGAGCTTCTAAAAATTCAGTCATTTCAATTAGCGAATTTTTCAACGCTGTTTTATCTTCGATTGCGGCGACAGTTCCTTTTAAGTGAACTCTTATGTAGTTCCACGTTGGCAATTGTGTGGTACTATAAATACTTGGAGAAATATAACATTGGGGGCCGTAAAAAATAATCGTTATCGGGTTGTCGTTTTTTAAAAGTTCAGCCTGCGGATTAAATTTATCAATATGCCCAACAAGCTTCCCATTTTTTAGAACTAATGGTAAATGCGTAACTAAAGGGCCGTTATCCTTTACCGAAATTAAGGTAGCCAGGGGATAGGATTTTATGACTTCGATGAGGTGGTCGCGATTGTTATCTTGATGATGTTTGGGAGGGTACAATTTTGGTGTGGGTATTGAGAGTTATACAATATGAGATGACATGTCGAAATTTTAGAATTTGGTATGCCGAGTGAAGGCCAAATATTATTTAATTTATGGGTGATTTTTTTATTTTTAATCTTCCATCTTCCATCTTCCATCTTCCATCTAGAGCATCTGTTTTTCAGAAATTATTCAAAATCTGCTTGGGTATTCAGATTTCAATTAAACCCCAAACTGCTTTAGATGGTGGTCGAGGTGTTTGTATTGCATTTGGCTCCACTGTTCCTTTGTGAAATTCCCGAAAGAGGGATGCTTTGGCCAATTGTTTTTTTCTCTTTGACTGTAAAGTTCGTTTATTAGGCCTTCTAGTTTTGGCTTTTCGATATAGAAATCTTTATCCTCTTTCATTTTAAATACCGGTACTGTTGGAAGATTCTTTTTCCAAGGTTTGTCATTGTACATTGATTTTTTAAAAAGCATACTCACGATCCAATTAGGTTTAAGGTTATAATCATCCTTTCCAAGAACAATATTCAACGGAAATTGGCAATGTTTCATCATTTGGCCAACTGTCATTTTACCCCAAAGAGCACTTTCTTTACCCTTAAGTTTATTGAGTCTTTCGGTAATCTCATTATGAGCTGCTTCATTAAAAAGTGATTGCATAATAATTCGGTTTAATGGCTTCTGAAAATTACAATTTTTTATCTTTAGCAAATGCCAGAAAAATTAAATTCTTTTTCAATAAAACATTGGTCGCAAGATGACCAACCGAGAGAGAAATTACGTGATAAAGGAAAATTGGCATTAAGCGATGCAGAGTTGATAGCTATTTTAATCGGCTCTGGAAGTGCAAATGAAAGTGCCGTATCCCTTGCTAAACGTATTTTGGCAAGTGCAGACAATAATCTGAACAAGCTTGGTAAACAATCGCTCAAGCAGTTGATGAACTTCAAGGGTATTGGGGAGGCCAAGGCCATCAGCATTGCCGCAGCTATGGAACTTGGCAGAAGACGCCGAGGTGAGGAAGCAATGGAAGTCAAAAAAATCAATTCTAGTCATACAGTTTTTGAATTGATGCAACCCATAATCGGTGAGTTGCCACACGAAGAGTTTTGGATTATATACCTCAATAATTCCAACAAAATCATCAAAAAAAATCAATTGAGTAAAGGCGGTATTACGGGGACCTTGGTTGATGTGCGACTGGTTTTAAAGACGGCACTCGAGGTAGGAGCGGTCGGTCTAATTTTAGCTCACAATCATCCCTCTGGAACGCTAAAGCCAAGTAAAGCCGATAGGGATATCACGTTAAAATTGAAACGCGCTTCGGAAAACTTAGACATTAAAGTACTTGACCATTTGATTATTACCGAAAAGGAATATTTTAGTTTTGCTGATGAGGGGCTGCTTTGAAAGCCGCTACTAACTTCCCTCCCTTGGCGGGGAGGAACCGAAACCCGAAACCATTTGTTATTAGTATACACACATAAAATAACGCCGAGGCTACGATTTGTCTTTAAGCACATCTGTACTAGGATATTGGGGGTACCTGTTCAATTTACAACCACCATTGAAGACTTCATTGCGCATGACACCATAAAAATGTCATACACCAAACAACCGCTTAGCAGTGAGTTTTTTGTTCGTAGTAACGAGTTTTTATTTGATCAAGGTATTTCAGATATTGAAATAAATGTGCAGGATTGGAGTGGGACTAAATGCTTTTTTCCTACAAGTGAGAAAAGTGCTTTACCTTATGATATTTTTGCAGCTTCATTTTACTTATTGTCGCGCTATGAAGAATATTTACCACACGTTAAGGATGAATACGGAAGGTATGCTGCAACAGAAAGTCTAGCCTATAATAGCGGGTTTTTACATCAACCGGTAGTCGATATTTGGGCCTATAGGCTCAAAACCGCCTTAAAGGAAAGGTTTACTGATTTTGAGTATCCTGAGCGTGAATACAGCATAGAACCGATAGTTGATGTGCCCATGGCATACCTTTTTAAGCAGAAAGGTTTGATGCGTACTTTTGGAGGTACCCTTAAGGATTTGGCAAGATTTAGGATTAGAAGGTTATCCCAAAGATTTTTGGTTTTATTCGGTTTTCAAAATGATCCTTACGATAGCTTTAAATGGATAATAAACAAGCAAAAGAAATCCAATTACAGGTTTGCGGTCTTTTTTTTGATTGGTGAATATTCTACTTATGACAAGAATATTAATGTCAACCGAAAAAGTTTCGTATCACTTATTAAATCAATATCAGACTATTGCAAGGTTGGTTTAAAAGTATCTTATTTCGCCTTAGATGATATTTCTTTAATGAAGAAGGAGAGGAAAAAATTAGAGTCCATAACCAACTTCGAAATAGATTCTACTAGAAATTCATTTTCAAAGACCAATTTACCAACTTCCTATCGAAATCTAGTTGATTTAGAAATCAATAACGATTTTACAATGGGTTATCGAAAACACTTGGGTTTCCGTGCTGGTACTTGTACGCCGTTTTTATTTTATGATTTGGATTATGAAGTGCAAACCCCCTTGTTGATTCACTCATTTCATTGTTTGGACCATGCTTTGTTGCAATATCAATCGCATTTGGATAGGTCTGAGGCCTTACAACGGCTGATCGCAGAGGTAAAAAAAGTCAATGGTACATTTACTGCGGTTTTTCATAATTATGTATTTGGTAGTGAGTTAAAATGGAAAGGATTTAGAAAGTTATACAGTCAAGTTCTAGACTCAGCAAAACAAATTAAAGTTTAACTAAATGAAGTTAAAGCATATAAAACATGTCTTTTTTGACTTAGACCATACCTTATGGGATTTTGACCTGAATTCTGCACTTACCTTTGAAAAAATTTTTAAACTAAATGATTTAGATATTGATTATGAAAATTTCATTGTTCATTATACCCCTATAAATCTCAAATATTGGAAGCTGTACCGGGAAGGAAAAATAGACAAGGAGAATCTTAGGTATTCAAGATTGAGGGAGGCCTTTAATTCTGTCCGGATTGAAATTTCAGATGAAATGATAAATAGACTATCCGAAGACTACATCACTTACCTTACGACATTCAATAATTTGTTCGTTGGTACCAAGGAAATCCTAAAGACACTTAGTACTAGATACAACCTCCATATTATTACCAATGGTTTTGAGGAGGCACAGCAAAAGAAATTAGATGGTTCTGAGATTTCCCAGTATTTCAAGAGCGTAACAAATTCTGAGTCGGCTGGGGTTAAGAAACCAAACCCTATTATTTTCAATTACGCACTCAATTTGGCTAAGGCAAAACCAGAGGAAAGCATCATGATTGGGGATAATTATGAGGCGGATATTCTTGGAGCTTTAGATGTTGGGCTTGACGTGATTCTCTTTAATTATCATAAAATTAGGCCAGACCGAAACATAAAGGAAATACACTCACTTCAGGATTTAGAAAAGTTTCTTTAAATCTTCATTATGGTATGATATATGTATATTTAGCTCCAAATTAAAAAATCAAAATGAAGTCATTATTTTCTGTTATAACATTGTTATTGGTCGTAAATTTTTCAAGCTATTCCCAAGAGGAAATCAACAATTATAAATACATCATTGTTCAAGATAAGTTTGATTTTTTGAAATATGAGGATCAATATCAAATTAATTCACTAACACTATTTCTTTTTAACAAGTACGGCTATAATGCCTTTATACAAGGCGGAGAGCTACCTGCCGATTTACAACAAAATAGGTGCTTGGCGTTGACTGCAGATGTAGAAGAGGTAAGAGGCGGATTCCTAAAAACCAAACTCCAAATACTATTACGGGACTGCAATGATAGGGTTATTGCAGAATCGATGATTGGGGAAACAAGAATTAAAGAGTATGCCAAAGCTTATAATGTCGCCGTGAGAAATGCATTTAAGACGTTTCAGTTCTTTGATTATAAATATCAACCAAGTGACAAAACTGCTAGCGCTAGCACTAAGAATGCAGTAAAAGTCAATTCTGTTCCTGCCGATTCAAATAATTCTAAAAC
>JBCCOJ010000185.1:0-6708 GCA_039025415.1 Bacteroidota bacterium
ATTAAAAATTACCTTCAGGATACAGAGCCTCTAGCAATTGCAGCAGGAAATTATGTGGGGATTATTGCCCCTTCGTTAGTTGTTTTGATTTTTACGGATTTCTTTGCTGCGGAAACATTAAATCAACCTGAATTATTGACGTCTCTACTTTATATTGGGATTCTCTCGATTTTTGGAACTGCTGCGGCAAAAATCATCTTTTTCAGATTAGTACAGATTTCTACACCGGTATTTGCCTCTTCGGTAACCTATTTGATGCCTTTGGTTGCATTAATTTGGGGAGTTATTGATGGCGAGGAAATTGGGATGCTCCAGATTGGAGCGGCCGTAATTATTTTATTTGGAGTCTATCTTGCTAATAGTTCAAAAAAGAAAAAGCCCGAAACTGATTAGCTTCGGGTTTTTATTTTTTAAGACTAAGAAGGTTTATTTAATCAAAGTCAGCATCACTTACGCCCTCATTGACTTTGATTTCCTTTACTTTGAAATCAAATTTTTGAGGACCTACAGCTTGGCTCATACCAAATGGGAACATGATGTTTCCAACCTTTTGATAATCGCTGTACATTAAAACTGATTCTCCCATTGGTGTCTTTTCAACTTGCTTGATTTTTAAACCGCTTTCAACATCATAGTAAACCGTTTTCTTTTCGTTTATGTTAATCTTGTAGGCATCTTTACCGTCCACTTTTTCAATAGTCTCTAGACTGGCGGTTCCTCCATAATTATCCAGTTCGGGGAATGGTACAGCCTCGATTTTGGTTTCATCAAGTTCTTCGGCAGAAAGTTCTTTCTTTTGACCTTGCATGACCATATAACCAGAATCACCATCCACAACTGATTTCATGATTGTTTGGCCCATTCCAGTTAATTTGGTCGTTGATTGAATTTTATCTGTTGTTTTCATCTCTAAATTCAGCATCATGCCCGGTTGAAATTCAGCTTCAGCCGTGATGAAAACTGAATTTACTTTTTCTAGGTTTTCCTTTCCTCCAATTGCAGAAATATAGGCCTGCATTACTTTTTCGACATTTATGTCTGCTGGCATTTCAACTTCATATTTAGGCTTTTCGGTATTGTTGGCATATTTATCGAAGTAACGAATGGGAATATTGGTTTTTTCCAAGTTCTCAATAACCTCACTTCCTTTGCCTACCACCACGATTCTCGCTTCATCGGTTTTGAAATATTTATTTGCCATTTTCTGCACGTCGTCAGTCGTTACCGCATTAATCTTTTCGAGATAAGTACTGTAGAAATCCTCTGGAAGGTCATTCAATTTGATATTCAAGGCATATTGAGCAATAGTTTGAGGGCTTTCTAGGGCCAATACAAAATCACCGACGTATTTTGCCTTTGCATTTTTAAGTAAATCTTGCTCTACCGGTTCAGTTTTGATTCTTTTTAACTCCTCTAAAGTTTGAACAACTGCACTATCAGTCACTTCGTTTCTAACAGCCGCACCAGCAGTAAAACGAGAGGCATACTCGTCTGAACCTACGTATGAGCGCGCACCGTAAGTATAGCCATGTTTCTCGCGAAGGTTCATATTTAAATAACTATTAAAACCACCACCAAAAATTTTATTGGTTATTAGTACTGCATGATAATCAGGATCTTTCATTTCCAAATCCACATTATTGGTTACCGTAATTTCTGATTGTACGGCATTAGGCATATCAATAAAATTAATTTGTTGGTACCTTTCATTAGGTTTAGCCTTTCGTACTGAATAATCAACGGCTATTGATTTTTTCCATTCCCCGAACGATTCTTCTATTTGCTTTTTTATGGTCTCGTAATCTATATCGCCAACAACCACCAAGTAGGCATTGTCAGGATTGTATGCAGACTCATTATAGGAAATTACGTCATTAAAGGTGATATTATTTACGGTTTCCTCAGTAGCAAACTCCCCGTAAGGATGGTTTTTACCATAAGAAAGCGCAGCACTCACTCGACTAGCTACTGCAGAAACATCTTTTGCTTGACCCTTTAAACCATCTAATGATTGAGCCTTTACTTTTTCAAATTCCTCTTCGGTCAAAAGTGGATTAATTGCAGCGTCTGCCAATAGATTCAATATCTCCTCAGAGTATTTTGAAAGCCCACTTGCGAAAGCACTACTTGAACCAAAGTTCAATCTGGCTCCAAGAAAATCAACACGCTCATTAAATTCTTCTTTAGGAATTGTGGAGGTGCCATTACCCATCATCCCGGCGGTAATACTTTCAACACCAGCTTTCTTACCGTAAGAGGCAGGTTTATTGTCAATGTTTAACGAATAAGAGACTCTAGGTAATTTGTTGTCTTCAACAATCATAACGGTCAAGCCATTTGTCAATTTGAATTCCTGAGGCTTATCCAAGGAGATTTTTGGAGCAGGACCTGGTTTTGGCATTACAGAACGGTCTAATTGAGCAAAAGCCCCAAAAGACATTAAACATGCTAGTATGTATATTGATATATTTGATTTCATAGTTGTGATTTTATTATTCTGCATCCTCTTTAGGAATATATTTTATTTCAACTCTTTGATTTGGGTTTAGGTATTTTTTGACGACATCCTGAATCTCCTGTCTTGTAATTGAGCGATAAATATCAAGTTCTGTATTGATAAGATTTACATCATC
The DNA here is from genome assembly GCA_039025415.1 of Bacteroidota bacterium. Lineage (GTDB taxonomy): Bacteria > Bacteroidota > Bacteroidia > Flavobacteriales > Flavobacteriaceae > Psychroserpens. Next base: position 2,634 of record JBCCOJ010000185.1, read on the forward strand.
GTACAAGAGGTAATAGGTCGCCAAGGAACTAGCGATACCTTCAACACCCGAATTTGAATTCACAAATTGATTTTCAAATTTGTTTTGTAGTTTTTGATAATCTTTTTCTGAAATAAGTTCATTTTGCATTTTGACGATTTCCTCATCCATTTCCGCCAATAAGGCATCGAGATTGGTATCTCCTAACGGAAGACCAAAAAGTGCATATATTCCATAATCCCTTTGCCCTAAATTAACTGCAGCAACTTGGAGTGCCATTTTTTTATCGTCGACAATTTTCTTGTATAATTTTGACGATTTCCCATCGCTTAAATAAGCGGAAACCATATTTAGAATATAGGCATCTCGTTCTTTCCAACCCGGCGTTCTATAGGCAGCAACGATTGCTGGTATTTGAATATTTGGATCATAGAACGTCGCTTCTTTGGTTTCTGTTATCGGCTTTTCTTCAGGAAAAATTCTTGATGGCTGATTTCCTTTAGGTATGTCCTTGAAATATTTTTTTACTAAAGCTTCGGTTTTTCCATAATCGATGTCTCCGGTAACAACGAGTACGGCATTATTTGGAGCATAGAATTTTTTGAAATAGTCTTGAAATTCCTCTAGTGTAGAGGCATCTATATCTTCCATCTCCCCAATATTTTTATGTTTATACGGGTGTTTGTCAAAAAGATTTTCTGCTATAGCAAAAAGAAGCTGGCCATAGGGTGAATTGTCGTATCTAAGTCTTTTCTCTTCTTTAACCACTTCGTTTTGTGTATTTACTCCAACAGTATCAATTACTGGGTGAAGCATTCTTTCAGACTCCATCCAAAGCCCAAGTTCCAAATTATTTGAAGGAAAGACTTCATAATAGTAGGTGCGGTCTTGAGAGGTATTGGCATTATTACTGCCGCCATTAGAAGATACGATGGTAAACCACTCGCCGCGGTCTATGTTTTTTGTGCCTTCAAACAAGAGATGTTCGAAAAAATGGGCAAAGCCAGTTCTTGGCGCATCAGTACTCCCTCCTAAATCCTTACCGCCAACATCATACATTACCCCTACAGTGACCACGGGTGCCTTATTGTCTTGATGCATAATAACATGCAGGCCATTTTCTAAATCAAATTCTTTAAAATCTACTTTTTGTGCATTAGACAAAAAACCAATTGTCAATGACAAAAAGCTCAACACTAGCTTAATTTTTTTCATTTTAGGATTATTTAATTATAATTTGAACTAAAAGTTTCAATAATACTCTGGTGAGTCCTAGTTACTTCACCCTTGTTACAAAATCATGCAAAATTACTTAAAACAAAGGCTCTGCTTGTGGTTTCAATTCTAAAATAAATCTTAAAACCGTCAATTGTGATGCCATTTTTAAGTTAACTTTGATAAAATTCAATTATAAATCAACAATTATGAACTCCACATTAAAGATTTCGATTAGGTATGGATTATCAACGGCTTTTAGTCTTATTGCCTATTTTTTGGTTTTGAGATTATTTGATTTGCATGAGAACCCATGGCTTCGTGTTTTTAATGGAATTATAATGAGTTTGGGTATCTATTATTCAATTAAATATTATAAACTATCCTCAGGTCAAAAATTCGACTTTATAAATGGTTATAAAACAGGAATTGTTACTGGTATCTTGGCAACCGCCGTATTTACTCTTTTTATGGCGATTTATATGTTTCATCTGGATGTGGAATTCAGCGAACAAATATTGAGCGATTGGTTTAGCGATTACGGAGTTGGGGTTAACATACTAATCTTCATTGTTATTTTGGAAGGTATAGCTTCTTCAATTGTACTAACCCTTGGCTTTATGCAATTCTTCAAAACAAGTAATAATCCAAAAGCCAAATCAGAGGCATAAGTTATTTCATAATAAAAGTTTTGTGCCTTAATTAATTAGAGTGTATATTTGCACCCGCTTTCTAAAAAGAGAGCGTGTATATTATAAATCTAAATTAATAAAAACGTTACGCTATGTACGCAATTGTAGAGATAGCAGGGCATCAATTTAAAGTTGAGAAAGACCAAAAGGTTTTTGTTAATCGTTTAGCTGCGGAAGAAGGTAAATCAATTGATTTTGATAGAGTTCTTTTGATTGGCGATGGTGACAAAACTACTTTAGGCGCCCCGGCTATAGACGGAGCACAGATTAGTGCAAAAGTCTTAAGACACCTTAAAGGAGACAAGGTTATTGTATTCAAAAAGAAAAGAAGAAAAGGTTACCGTGTGAAAAACGGTCATAGACAAGCGCTTTCTGAGATTCTTATCGAAACTATAGCTGCATCAGGCGCTAAAAAATCTAAACCTACAAAGGCAAAAGTCACTGATGCAAAGGTTGAAAAGGCGGCTCCAAAAAAAGAGGCTAAGGTAGAAGATAAACCGGTCAAAACTAAAGCGGCTCCAAAAGCAAAAAAGGCATCGGCTAAAAAAGGTGATGACCTCAAGAAAATTGAAGGTGCAGGACCAAAAGCTGCTGAAGCACTTGTAAATGCAGGTTTGGATACATTTGCAAAAGTTGCTGAAACAGACGCGGCGAAGTTAAGTGAAATACTTAGCGAGGCAAGTTCAAGGTTATCTCACATTGTGACCGAAACATGGCCAAAACAAGCAAAATTAGCGGCAGAAGGCAAGTGGGACGAGCTTAAAAAATTGCAAGACAGACTTGATGGTGGGATTGAAAAATAATTCCATATAACGTATAACTATACCTGATTATTTTCAGGATTAAAACATTAATATCATGGCTCACAAAAAAGGAGTAGGTAGTTCTAAAAACGGTAGAGAATCAGAATCGAAACGACTAGGCGTTAAGATTTTTGGTGGACAAGCTGCTGTTGCTGGAAATATCATCGTAAGACAAAGAGGAAATACGCATCATCCAGGTGAAAATGTATACGGCGGCAAAGACCATACACTGCACGCCAAGGTTGATGGTATTGTAAAATTTGAAAAGAAAAAGGGAGGAAAGTCCTTTGTATCTATTGAGCCTTTTCAGGCATAATTGATAGTTTTCTTTTAAAAAACCCATTCCAACTTCGTCGGAATGGGTTTTTTTTGTTGCTTTTTTTTCAAAGTCTAGAAGACTCGTAAATAATTGGTCTCACAAACTATTTTAAAACTAGTTTTTTAATTAAATCCTTACCAATAGATTCGTTGAGCATATGAATTATTTTTTCTTTGCCGTAACTCAACTCCTCCCTTAAAACACTTGAGCTAAGTGAAACATATAGCACATCTCTATCCAATCTAATATCAGTAGTGTAATTATTTACGCCATTGCCCATCATTTTAAGCCAAGCATCCCTTACATTAACCTTGTCAAGCCCAGTCTGAAGTTTATTGGTTTCAACAAACTCCTTTAGTATATCACTAATTGGTAAATTGTGATTGCTTCTTTTTGGCATATTATTTCATGTGTTAATTCCTAATGTTTTTCCAAAATGGGACCTATTTCTCTTAAAAGATTAACCTAAAAACCAGTTGTTATTCAATATTGGAACTGAAAATTTGTTCGCAAGACATTAATCATTATTCTTCAATTTTAAGTGGTTCATAAGGAACATAAGAATAAATGTCCCTATTTTGATTAATTATTAGCAATTGATTTTCATTGGCATTTAGAATTGTTTCTTTCCAATTATCAAAGGGAGTGGAATAATAGATATGTAAACTGTCGTTTTCAATTGTCAATTTAAAACGCTCTAAGTTATTAGATGTGATGTAAGTGCCATTCAATCTTGGCTTTAATTTCTTTCGGAAACCGACGAGACTATCCTCTACTTCAAGATAATCTATAGTTTCACTGAAACCATATTTTTTGGCAGTTCCGTTAGATAATATGACTTTTTCTATTTGCCAATAACCAGTAATGTGTGGAATTAGTTCGGCAGGGTCATTTTTTTTACAGCCCACAAGGGCAAATACTCCCATGACAGATAGCAACGCTAGATTTTTAAAATTTAGACCTTTCAAAAACGCAAGAATTAATTATTTCAAACTTCTAAATCCAAAAATAGTGCAAAAAGAACAACCCTTAGAAAAAGGACTTTAATTTACCTAAATCTATTTTTA
>JBCCOJ010000186.1:0-6690 GCA_039025415.1 Bacteroidota bacterium
AATCATTCATTTATTGATAATACTACATTATCAATATTAACCAATCCCACTTCGGCCCCAGAATCAAAGAGCACTCGAGCATCCAAGGCGCCAAATCCAGTTGCGGTTAGTGTAAGACTATATGTGATAATTTCTGTTGTAATATTTACTGTTTCACTTGTGTTTGAAAAATCGCCCCCGCTAAGCCCTATTCCAGCAATAATTGAGCGATTAACGTCTGACCAAGCATCAAAAGTCAATGTATAGGTTTCATCCTGTATGATTTCTAACTTTTGACTAACATTAACATCAAACGCATTTCCCGCTGCTGTTACATCAACTGAATAATAGGTATTACCATCAACCGTAACAACTGGCGCAGGATTACTATCATCTACACCAATTATCCAAGAATCACTGCCCGCCTCAAAATCTCCATTTGTCAAAAGATTTCCTGGGTCAACTATTAATGAAACGTTATCAATATTGACGATTCCAACTTCTGCTCCCAAATCAAATAATACTCTCGCATCGGGAGCTCCAAAACCGTTAGCAGTAAGGGTAAGAGAGTAGGTCGTTATACTAGGGTTAATATTCACCGTCTCATTAGTATTTGAAAAATCTCCTCCGCTAAGACCAATCCCAGCAATGATTGAGCGATTTACATTTGACCAAGCATCAAAGGTAAGAATGTAGGTTTCGTCTTGAATAATCTCAAGCTTTTGGCTCACATTCACTGAAAACGGTTGCCCTGCGGTAGTAACATCCACAGAATAGTAAGTATTACCATCTACTGTTACCACTGGCGCGGAAGAATTATCATCAACTCCAATGAGCCAGGGAGCACTACCATTTTCAAAGTCGCCATTAACTAATAATCCATCATCAAAGGCCGTATTATTATCTGGCACTCTATAGAAATAGATGTTATCAATAAACACCGTTGCCGTATTGCCAAGGGTATCAAACAAAAGTTGTGTAATCTGAGATCTGTCAACATTGAAATCGTCTAGGGGAATATCAACACTCACCCATTCTCCCAAAGTAATATCTCCAGCGGATGCTATGTCTTCCTGAACCGGGTCAACCACCGTATTAACAATTTTAAAAGAAAGTGATGACGCCTCTAAACTCCAATAATCAAAATGCACGAATTCCATCTCGGTCAAATCTGTTGGGTTATCGTAATCTGTTACAATCCCCGTGAATGCCAAATTAGAGTAATTTATAAAGCTATTCCCATTTATCTCCAATTCAGCAAAACCTGAATTCGACCATGAGGTTGGAAATTCATTTGTGGTTATTGCATCATACGCATCGCTATAAATTGCAATTACATTTTCCGCCGGTCGTGTTGGGGTTGGAGTAGGTGCAATAGGTTGCAAAATTTCAGTTACCTCAAATTCCTCTGTAAAGGTGAGCGTTTCAATTGCTGCACTAAAAGCCGTAACAGTGATGGTGTAGATTCCTGCCTCATCGTAAATAAAAGATACTGTATCGCCATCATTGCCAGCAACTGGTTCGCTACCGTCCTGACCAAAATCCACTTCGAAGCCTAAGGCAAAATCTGCAGAAGCAGAAACATTAACCTGTTTTGAAATAGTCTCATCGTTTTCTATTGTTACAACAAGGTTTTCAGGAGCTTGAAAGGCTACTTGAATTTCTTGGGTTATGGTTGTAGATTGTTCATCTAACCCAAATGCCTCAACAGTTGCCGTATAAATACCCTCTTCAAAAATGTGGGTTACAGATTCACCTTGGGGAATATCTGTAGCAATTTCAGAACCATCTCCAAAGTCAATATTGAATCTGGTAGCTCCCTCAGCCAAAGGAGTTAATGTAGCCAACCCTGTATTATCTTGAGTTACGCTTACTAGTACCGAAACATTAGAAGGTGCTTCAAGAACCACAGTTGTTGCATCATCGTCTGACTGACAGCCTATAATAATGGCCATTAAACAGGTTAAGATGCTCAATTTAATTATTCTCATGTGTAATTTTTTTATGTTTCTCTTTATCAAATAAGACAGTCAATATTTATGGATAAATCTAATTTTTAAGACTGTTTCAATATTTCAATTTTTTAATATCCAGGATTCTGTTGCCAATTTCCATTTGAAAATTGAATTTCTTCAAATGGCACCGGGAACAATTCGTTTTTGTTTGACGTAAAACCGTCAATGTCTGTTCCTCTTCCAGTTCTAACCAAATCAAAGAACCTATGACCTTCTCCTAGCAATTCGACTCTTCTTTCATTGTAGATATTATCGATTAGCTCATTTCCTGATGTCTCAAGGTCATCAAGGCCTGCTCTATTTCTTACCCTATTCAAATAATTTCTGGCCGCATCTTCACTCAGCCCACCACGGGCATGTGCTTCTGCCGCCAAAAGCAAGACATCTGCAAAACGTATCGCTCGGTAATTATTTGGATTAGTGAGGTTTAAGTCACCTTGCGCCGATGAGCTTCTGGTTCTTGGTAGATATTTACGGTTAAAAAAACCAGTATGTTCAAAACCAATTCCAAAAGTTGCACCTGTGTCGGTAGCCCATTGCTCAATATCCAATATAGCTACATCTAGCCTTTGGTCACCTTGTTCAAATTGGTCTACAGCGTCTTGTACTGGTACATTAAAGCTAAATCCAGAGGTAAATTGTGGACCATCGTAATTTCTTACACCACTAAAACCAACGGCTACATTACCTTCGCTACATTGCAAACAACCAAATCCTGCACCTTCAGCATCGGTATATTGTACTTCAAATACAGACTCTATATTATTTTCTCCTGCATTTTCAAAAATCTCATCGTAATCTTCTACAAGGTCATAAGGACCGTTATTGATAAGATTATCCAAAATATTCGAAGATTCGGTAAACTTGTCCTGATACAAGTACACCTTGCCTAAAAGTGCCTGCGCAGAACCCTTTGTGGCTCGTCCAATTTGCGGTGCCATATAAGATAATGTATTTGAGGCAAACAACAAATCCTCTTCTATAAATGCATATACCTCGTCTACTGAGCTTCGAGGTATGGAAGTTTCGTCACCTACTTGAAAACGTATTTCCTTCAAGGGAACAGGACCAAACCATTTGACCAATTCAAAATAATAATACGCCCTCAGAAATCTGGTTTCGGCAATGATAATTTCCTTGCCTTCAAAGTCGGTTTTATCCTGGAATTCTAGTATATAGTTCGCACGATTGACCCCCGCGAACATCCAATTCCATAAATTACGTAAATCTGCATTTACCGGGGTATGAATCATATCATCAACCTGCTGCCAACCAATCACATCAGTGGCACTTTCTCCCCCACATAATGTGTTGTCTGAGGCGATTTCACCAAGAATGACATTTAGATAGGTTGATTGCAATAAATCGTAGGCTCCAATCAAGGCTAAATTATAATCATCCTCTGAATTGAAGAAGTTTTCAGAATCAATTGAGTATACGGGATCTCTTTCGATGAAATCGTCACTACAAGTTAAATATGCACAACTGATAAACAAACATGTACATATTTTAAAAATTTTATCTTTCATACTGATTATTTTAAAAATTGAGATTTAAACCAACGAGATATGTTCTTGGAATTGGGTAAAAACCAAAATCAATTCCACCACCTATCGGCGCTCCACTCGATGCTCCAGGATCATATCCTCTATACTTTGTAAAGGTGTAGAGGTTGTTGACTTGACTATAAATTCTTAATTTTTCAATACCAATTTTCTTGGTGAAACTCTGTGGTATCGTATACCCTAATTGCACATTCTGTATTCTTACAAAGGACGCATCTTCAACAAAAAAATCTGAGAAAACATTATTTGCAGTTGCAGCAGTTGTTACCCGTGGCACGCTATTACTAGTGCCTGGACCAGTCCACCTATCTAAGAGATAGTTTAATCTATTCACATCTGTCAAATCCCGTTCGTAATTACGCACCATGTCGTTTCCTATGGAAGCGAATGTATAAGCAACAAAATCAAAGTCTTTGAATTTCAAATTAAGATTTAGACCCATCGTAAAATCGGGAATTGGATCACCTATATTGGTTCTATCATTCAAATCTATCTGACCATCGCCATTTACGTCAACATATCTTAAATCTCCAGGCGAGGCATTGGCTCCTAGATTTATCTGTGAAGGATGCGCGTCTACCTCAGCTTGAGTCTGAAATAATCCGTCTGTCAAGTAACCAAAGAAATAACCTATAGGCTGGCCAACTTCCATTCTAGAAATAGCAGGCTGTCCAACACCAAAGCTCCCTCCTTCTAAAAATCCTGTGCTATTATTGACTTCCAAAACCTCATTTTGCAAGTAAGTCACATTGTATGCCAGGTTAAAACTGAAATCCTCTGAAAAATTATGATTGTAATTAAAAGCAAACTCAACTCCTGTATTCTCTACTTCACCTGCATTAATTGTTGGGGCAAATGCACCAGGAGCGGAAGCTCCAACTATACCGGATACTGGTATGTCGGGTATTAACAAATTATCCCTTATGTTACGAAAGTAATCCACTGTAATATCCAACTTGTTATCTAAAAGTCTTAAATCTAAACCTATATCCAATTTTTTGGATTCCTCCCATTGCAATTCAGGATTTGGTATTCTACCTGTAGCTTGACCGTTAATAAGCGTATTGTCAAAAACATAGGTCGCTTCACCGTCCAGTAAACTCACAAAGCCATTATTTGGTATTTGGTCATTTCCTAATACACCATAGCTAGCCCTAAATTTCATGAAATTGATAAATTCTGAATCATTCATAAAACTTTCGTCTGAAACAACCCAGCCCGCAGTAACCGATGGGAAATAACCTACTCGCCTTTCAGGACCAAATTTGGTTGAAGAATCCCTCCTTAACATCGCAGAAAACAAATATTTTCCTTTAAAAGCATATTGTAATCTAGTTAAAAAGGATAACCTTCTTTCATCATAAGCGTAAGACCCTACATCAGGAGCTTCACTAGTACCTGTGGTAAGGGCTATATCAGCAAATTGCCATGAATTATTTGGGACATCAAAACCTGTTGCAAACAAACCATTACCAAATTCTTGAAAGATTGTAGTACCAACTAATACTTTTACATCATGATTTTCAGCGAATACTTTCTCATAATTTGCAAATATATCCAGTGAATAATCATTATCATTTATGGCATTTTGATTGACTTGACTTCTTGGGACATCAAAGACTTTACCACCGTAGTTAACTTCTTTAAAGAATGTTTTACCCTCACTACTTGTGGTATTAAATCCTATTCGGCTCTCAAAACTAATATTATCGTTTAGTTCAAATTCCAAACCAACCGTTCCATTGAGCTTTCGCAAATCAAAATCATTATGTGTATCTCTAATTTGAGCCAATGGATTAATTATTTCTATACCAAGCCCCGGTGTGCTCGGTATCAAGGATAATTCACCTGTTTCATCAAATGCCGAGAGCGTTGGTGGGGCGTTTAACGCGTTAAAAAGAACTGAGCCTAGACCAAAGTCATTTACTGAATCTCTATCCAAATATGTGTAAATTACGTTTGTGTTTACCTTTAATTTATCAGAAAGTTCAGCAGTTAAACCTAATCGTGCGGTATTTCTTCGGAAATCTGATTTCTCGGGTGCAATGATACCTTGTTGGTATAAATGGGAACCGCTTATTGAATAGGTTATTTTTTCTGAGCCCCCGGTAATACTAAAATCATGGTTTACTATTGGCACACCAGTATTAAGGGTTTCACCTTGCCAGTCTGTCCCTTGCCCAAGTTGTGTAACATTTTGAAAAGGTATCGGTTGACCACCAGCAGCATAGCTTTCATTCAACAATAAGGCATATTCTGTTGCATTCAACAATGGTAACTCACGCGATGTTTCTTGAAATCCTGCATAAGTATTGTAAGAGACTTTTGGTTTTTGGTTTTTCCTTCCTGATTTCGTGGTTATCAAAATTACACCGTTGGCACCGATAGTCCCGTAGATAGCGGCTTGGGCATCTTTCAATACTGTAATCGTTTCAATATCCGCTGGATTTAAAATACTCAAATCCCCAACATAACCATCAATAATTACAGTAGGCCCGTTAACACCATTACCACCTATTCCCCGAATTCTAATATCCAATCCCGCTCCAGGAGCCCCGGATTGTGATGTCACATTCACCCCAGAAACCGTTCCTTGAAGTGCTTGCTCTACTTTCTGCGGCTTAAATTCTTCTAATGTTTCGGCACTTACCGTTGAAACGGCTCCAGTAAGTTCTTTTTTAGTTTGTGTTCCGTAACCAATCACTATGACTTCATCCAATGCTTCGGTATCTTCTTGAAGCTGAACATTTATTACACTATTGTCTGCTAAGATAACTTCTACATTTTTATAACCGATGTAGCTAAATATCAGGGTTGAACCTTTCTCGACACCAAGTAAATTATAATTACCGTCAAAATCTGTTGAAGCGCCTTTGCTCGTATTCTGAACAAGAATATTTACCCCTGGAATTGGCTGTCCAGTAACCTCATCTGTAACAGTACCAGTTACATCAATTTGCTGGGCATTAATCTGGAAGCAGAAAAGGACAAAAATTAAAAGAGAGAGTTTTTTTATCATCTGTTAAAAATTATTTAATAAAAATATAATTAATCCTTAACAGAAAACTATAAATCACCAATACAAATAGCATACACCAAAAAAATCACGCCATAAATTTGTCATATTCTCA
>JBCCOJ010000187.1:0-6623 GCA_039025415.1 Bacteroidota bacterium
AAAAAGAAACCGATAGTATTAATACTATCGGTTTTTTTATTTTTTGGTCTTGAAAGAATTGCTTAAAAACAGCTTTCGTTTTAGTTGTTTAAAGACTAAAAACAGCTCCAATATTTATAGCAAATTGGTTATGAATAAAATTACCTATGTCAGTTTCATCCTCGTCATATTTGGCCAATGGGAAAGTTGCTTCAGTAAAAACTCCAAATCCCTTACCAAAAAAATAGCGTGCACCTAGATGACCACCAAAATTCTTTAGGCTAACGTTTAAGCCAGGGTAGACGTCAAAGTTTTCATCAACGTTAATCACGTTACCTAAGTTGGCATTAAAACGAGCTTTTAAGTCAATACGATCACCAAAATCAGCATCTAAGCGACTATCGATACCTAAGGCGTAAGATGAAGAAAGCCCTATTGAAAAACTCTCACCGAGGCCATAATCGTAAGTAACATTGATTCCCGTAGCTTCATCCTGTATATTGGCACCAATCTGAAACTTTTGGTCCCCTTTTCCAGTAAATGCTTGACCACTAACAAAGAGTACTGAAAGCAGGCATATTGTTGAAAATAGTGTCTTCATATTTTTTTGTTTTTAAAAGATATTACAAGTTTAATATTAAATAAATTAAAATCTCACGTATTGCTCAAAGATTGTTGTTTGTTCGTTCAACGGCTTGCTCATTTTTCCAGTCAATCCATTTTTGCCCCTTTAAACGTCTCATAAAATTGTCATAATGTCTTAATACAAATACATTATAGACTGCTTTGCTCAGATTTTTTGGATGCTTTGCGAGGCCTCTCAAACTCATTGAAAATCCTGGTGATAAGTATTTCATATAGTGCCAGTAACCTTCGGGCATATACAGTACCTCCCCATGATTGAGTTCACATTTCCAGCCATTGGCTTTTAAAAGTGCAGGCCATTTTTTAAAATCAGGATTTGAGAAATCAATGTCCTCCCGTGTTATAAGAGAGTGTGGTATCTTATAGAGATACTCACTTTGTTTTTGGTCAAAAAGAATGCATAATTTTTTACCCTCAAAATGAAAGTGAAAAATGTTGGCAAGGTCTATATCGTAATGCATAAATGTATGGGAGTCCTTGCCTCCAAAAAAAAGCATCGGGAGGCTTTTGAGTAGGCGCAAACCAAAATCTGGATAAGAAAAATCGTTTTGTAAACCGGGAATTTCTTTTAGGATGTTCCAAAGAAAAATACGATACTTTGTAGGTTCACTTTTAAGCAAGTCGACGTAATCTGCCATTTTCATTCTGGCATGCGGTTCATTAAAACCATCCTTGTAATCTACCGGGCGATCGTCATATAATGGTACTATCTTATCACCAGCCACAGATTTCATGTAATCTAGACTCCATTTTTTATATGCAGGCCAATCATCTATGCAACGTTCTATAACAACGGGCTTTTGTGGCTTGAAGTAATGCTTTAGGAAGTCGGCTTTAGAAATTGTTTCGACTCGCGGTATATCTTGAAGATTTAATTTCAATTTGGTAAAACATTAATTCACAAAGTTAAGAAAACGTTACTTATTGACCCTTATTGTTTTTTTGGATGGCTCGAAAGTAAGATTTAAGAAGGGTCAGGTAGAGATGGACTACCCTTATTGAAATGTGGTAAAACTGTTTTTAAATTTAAATGTTAGCGCAGCGCTTATTTAGTTTTGAATTAGTCTATCCCTAAATTTAACTGCATACTCCTTTACAACATTGCGGTCAAAATAAGGCTCTTCATCAATTCTACCAATAACAGGAATCTGTGTCATTTCTTCTATAATTTGCTCGGTTGGTCTGTGCTCATTACCATTGTAAACTATGGAAATATCGAAACCTCTGGATTTAAGAAATTCGATGGTCAAAAGTGTGTGATTTATACTCCCTAAATAATGACGAGAGACTACGATTACTTTACATTCTTTTTGAATTAAATCAAAAATTGTATTTGTTTTATTAATCGGAACCAAAACACCCCCAGCGCCTTCGATTATTAAATCATTTTTGGTTTCAGGAAGTTTGATATTTTTTGTCTCAATTGTTAATCCGTCAATTTCAGCAGCAGCGTGCGGGCTCATTGGCGTTTTAAGAGCATAGGCGTTTGGATGAAATATCGATTTATTGTTTGAAACCAACCGGCGCACTTTGTCAGTATCAGAATTATCAAGGTCACCTGCTTGAATCGGTTTCCAATAATCTGCCTGTAATGCTTCCGTAAAAATAGCTGAGACTATTGTTTTTCCTATATCCGTTCCAATTCCCGTAATGAAATATGTGTTATTGCTCATTTCTGAAATACTAAAGCTAAAATTTCTAATGTTTAAGCAGATCTGCTTTTCCGTTTTTCCTCTATCTCAAACTCATGCCCGCATTCAAAGCATTTATGCTTATAGCTGGCATACATTGGCAAGGTGCCCGAGATTATGCTTACTAAAAAGGCGAAAAGAGATTTTAGATTAGATATTCTCGAAATCAACTCCACCTTATCGCTGCTGCAATTTGGGCACAGTAATTTTTCCCCGTTGTCATCAAGAGCATACTTATGCATGCTTCCCAAAATATGTTGTGCTTTGAGGGCATCATCTGCCAAAACTTTAAGTTTCACGCCGCCAATGGCGTTACTAACCAATGGGTCTGTGTCAATTGTTAAATGGTCTTGTAAAAACACCCTAATACCCTCAGTTTCCAATCGCCCTTTGATGATTTGAGCTTCTGAGGTGTATTGAAACGTTGCTATGGTCTTAAATATTGGCATCTTTTACAAAAATAGCCAAGCTTTGCAGAACATCACTGATTTGTTTTTTAGAATTAAAACTGTGCAAGCAGAATCTCAGCCTTTCTTTTCCAAGTGGGACAGTTGGTGAAAGTATCGGTTTGACATCATAGCCTTTTTGTTTTAATCTTTCGGAAATCTTCTTCACCTTACTATTTCCAGCAATAATACAAGATTGTATGGCCGAATCGCTATCAATAAATTGGTTTAATTGCAGGCGTTTAATTTCGCTTTGAAAGCATTGGATATTGAATCTCAATTTTTCCACCTCGTAAACCTTGTCTTGTACTTTTGAATTCAATTGGTCATAAGCAATTTTGATAGTTGCCAAGTTATATGGTGGGAGTCCCGTTGTATAGATTAACGGACGGGAAAAATTGATTAAATATTGCTTTAATTCTGAGCTGCCTAAAATTGCGGCACCATGAGCCCCCAGCGCTTTACCGAAAGTGACGAGTCTAGCAAATGTTGAGGCTTCTAATTTGAGATGATTGATTAAACCTTGACCGTTTTCGCCAAAAACACCGACCGCATGGGCTTCATCAATAATTAGTTTTGCGTCATTTTGCTGGCAGATGGTACTCAGGGTTTTCAATTCTGGTGTATCACCGTCCATAGAAAAAACAGACTCAGTTATAATGTAAATTTCAGCATCCTTAATTAGGTTCTGTTTAGTTTGTTGGATTTTGGCGCTAAGCTCTGATAAGTCATTATGAGTAAATTTATAAGCTTTGGAATTGCTCATTGAAACGCCATCACGAATTGAGGCATGGCACAATTCGTCATAGAAAATAATATCATTACGTTGTGGTATACAAGAGAAAAAACCAAGATTGGCGTCGTAACCTGAATTGAAGATTAATGCACTTTCAGCCGAATGGAAATCGGCAATTTGTTTTTCGACCTCTGGGTATAAAACATGATTGCCTGATAGAAGTCGCGAACCTTTAGCGCCGTTTATAAGGAGGTCTTTTTCAATTAGATAATTATGAGCTCTTTGAAAAATGGTTTCATCTTTTGAAAAACCTAGATAGTCATTTGAGGAAAAATCAATCAAATTATTGGTACTTCCTAAATTACGAAGCGACTGGTTTGCGCTGCGATGTTCTAATTTTTTTTTGAGTTTATCGGGAAGCATTGCGGTAAAGATAATAAAGACCCGAATTTTTCTACCACGATAATTAAACGGGCTTTGGTAGAAAATACAATTTATTCAATATGAACAATTTTCCCGCTTTCTCGATAGGTGGCGGTATCTACCCAACGAAAATCATTTTTTACGGTAGCATCGAGCAAATCTATAATTAGGGCACTTGCGATGTGTGAGGCAACATCAAAGGCATCTTTAAAATCGGTTGTTCTGTAAACTGTTATCTGTTTATTGTTTTCAAAGAACAGATTCAGTTTGATGATGGCCTTCGAGTTCGTTGTTTCAGCGGTTATAATTCTTACGGTCACATCTTCACTGGTATTAAAAACTGATATATATTCAGGAGCATCCATTTGTTGCCACTTACCAAATTTTAACCCAAGAACAGTAAAGGTTTTACGGTAGGTAATTGAGGATAAATCAATTTCTGTCCCTCTACTTCTCAGTAACATTATTGAAAGTACGAGAAGTACAAAACTGAAGTAATCCAGCATAAATATCCCATAAAAGGAAACCGCTAAAGCGGCTAGGCCTAAAATAGTTCTCCAAATAGGAACCTTGTCGGTGTAGCTGATAATAGTTTCCTTTTGCATGGCCTAAATATAAGCAAGTCAATACTGAAAGTTCAATCTCTTATGATTTTATGAAAATAACCCCAATTTGAAAGTTAGTTTTATCAAATAACAACAAAAAATTATTGTTATTCAATAATATTTGTATATTTGTTATCGTAAAACAATAATAATTGGAATATTATGAGAAGAATTAAGTGGTTTATTATGTTAATTACGGGAGTATTACTTATAGCAGTTATAGCTGTTATTGGTTATTATAAAATGACTACTAAAATTAAAACTGAATTTGATTTAATAGAACCCAAGCAGCATGCACTAAATTTAGCGCTCAATAATCAGGAACTAAAGGTTCTAATCGGCGAGCCAGTAGCAGTCGATTCGCTTAATTATAATCCAAAGCGTGAGGGTCAGATGCAATTGAAGTTAGGTATTGATGGCATTGATTTTTCAGCAAATTCGGTTAATTTAAAAATTCCATTGATTGGAAATAATGGTTCAGCTTGGTTAAAAGTGGTTGCAGATAAAAGTAATGATACTTGGAATTATAAAACCCTCGAAGTGAAGGTTCAGGATAGTGAAACAGTTATAGACTTAACAACGAAATAAAATGAGAAAATTAATTATTCTAAAAAGCCTTATTGATTTTATCTGGATATTGACCTGTATCCCATTGATTCCATTAGTATTATTTTTTGTAATAACAACGTTTACAGGTTCAAGCTCTATTGATATTCTTCCTTGGATTATTAGCAGTCCTGAGTATAGCATGACTTGGTCTCTTAAACTAAGCGTACTGCTTGCTGCAACAATAATATATGTAAACATCTATTGCATCTATTTGTTTAGAAAAACTCTAAGGTACTTTCAGAAAGCTAAGCCATTTCATGTCAATGTTATCAAAAATTTTGGAATTATCGGTAAAATATTATGCTATGGAGGGATAGCTTCTATTGTACTTTCGACTGTTTTTATTGTATATTTTAAAAGCAAAATAAAAATTAGTCTAGGGTTTAGTCCATATCTATTTATAACAGCTTTGGGCTTATTTTTTATGGTATTAAGCGAAGTATTTAAAATAGCAAAGCATGCAAAAGAAGAAAATGAACTTACAGTTTAGTTATGCCAATAATTGTCAATCTTAATGTAATGTTAGCTAAGCGTGGTATGCGAAGTAATGAACTTGCGGAAATTATTGGAATTACCACCGCTAATCTCTCCATTTTGAAAACTGGTAAGGCTAAGGCTATAAGGTTTTCAACGCTTGAGGCTATTTGTAAAGCTTTGGATTGTCAACCAGCAGATATTTTAGAATTTGTTGATGAATGATGCATTCAATTCTTAACTTCTACAAAAGAAAAATCCCATAATTTTATAATTATGGGATGATGTGATTATAATAGAATTTGATGCAATCTAATCTACCAAAATAATGGCCTTATTATTATTCATTTCAACTGTGCCCGAATTAATGGTTATTGTAAGTGACCTTTTATCACCATTAGATGGTGTTACTTTCGGGTTCAACTCTTCTAAATCAATTTCAACTTGCTTATTGACCTGAATTTTAATCACACCATCAGTTAAGGTAGAAACGACTGCGGCGTGATTGTTCAACATTTGAAATTCCCCGTCTGCACCGGGCATAATAACCGAATCAACTTCACTTTTAAACAAGGTGGCCTCTGGGGAAACAATTTCTAGATACATAGACAAATTTATTTGTCATCCTGAACTTGATTCAGGCTTTTAATTTTTACAAAATTCAGTTTCAAAATTCCAAAATCCAAAAAAACACATTACTTAATTGGAATTTAGGAATTTAATATTTGGAATTTATCAAGCAACGCTTGATTAAGCTTCAGCCAACATTTTATCACCAGCCTCGATAGCTTCCTCAATGGTTCCTTTAAGGTTAAATGCAGCTTCTGGAAGATGATCTAATTTACCATCCATAATCATATTAAAACCTTTGATGGTTTCCTTAATGTCAACCAATACTCCTGGAATACCCGTAAACTGCTCAGCTACGTGGAAAGGCTGTGACAAGAAACGTTGTACACGTCGAGCACGACCAACCGCCATTTTATCTTCTTCTGACAATTCTTCCATACCAAGT
>JBCCOJ010000188.1:0-6623 GCA_039025415.1 Bacteroidota bacterium
AATTAGAGAGGTGGTATTTGAATTCTTGCTCTTCCTCGGGAAGACTATCCTCGGGGTTAGAATGGAACGTGATTAAATCGTCAAAATTAAAAGTAGAATCCTTCATGGCAAGATTTACCTCTAAACCTTCGACATAAAATTGTTCTAGATTTTTCTCACCGAACAATAAGCGTAGCGGTTCAATATTAATGATAAGTGTATCAAAGCTAACAAACAGTCCTTTTTCATCTAATTCGTACATCTTAAAGTCAAAAGCCTTAGCTGTACTCGTAAAATAATTGTACTTAAGTTTCCCTAAATCTATTTGTCTCCCAATAAGTTCTTTACTGTTGTTAATTGCATATTTTTTGAAAATAAAAGGTAACGCCCAGAGAATGATGATAAGTGCGATTAAAATACCCCCAATAGTGAGATAAGAACGACGATTTAATTTAAAGAACATATGACGATTGGTAATGGAAAAATAAGTTTATCAATTCAAATGTTAACGTTAAGGAAACCAACAATGTTTTAGGGTTAATACCGATTAACAATGACTATTAGTAATTGAAAATTTTTTAAAGCCTAAAACGAAAGTACTAACACAGATTATAAATTATGTTATGTAATTGTTACCAAAAGCGGGATTACTACGTCTATAAAAATTGGTTTTACCTTATTCCGTTTGGTTTAGTTGCAATGTAAATGCACAACAATAATTCCAAAAAATGTTAGAAAAAATTAATCCTAAATTTAATAATAATATTGATTTACAGGTCATCTAACAGCTTAATACCAGCATTATAAACAAATCATGATCATTACACCTGTATTAAGCTTTGTCTCTCCCTAAATGAAAAATCCTTATTTTAGTTATTGGTGATTACAGAATTCACTGAAAAAATTAATCTACATATTGCGATTGACATGTCAATCTATAAACAAAAATTAAATCATATAAAAAAGTCCTGCTATTCAAATGAAAAGCAAATCGCAAGCGTTATAGCCACCCGATGCTATATTGATAGCAATTTTGAAAACAAACTCAATTTAGATACGCTATCAGAAATACACTTTACTTCAAAATACCATTTACAGAGACTTTTTAAAAGATATTATGGGCTTACCCCAAAACAGTACTTAATTGACAAGAGAATTCAAAAATCAAAAGAGAGTTTGAGTAATGGAATGTCAGTCACTCAAACTTGTTTCGAAGTAGGATTTGAAAGTCTAGGCTCTTTTAGTAAACTTTTTAAGGATAGAATTGGTAAGTCGCCAAGCAAATTTCAAAAAGAGCAACTTTCGAGAAGCAATTCTGAAAGAAAGTGTTGACATTTGAAAATCATGAATATTGAGCTTAGTTATTCACGAATTTTATATTCTAATTTTTAGATAACGCTATTTTCAAAATCACGATTCAATTTAATACTTAATAACGCATGAAAATTACATTAATAAGCATCCCCGTTATGGACCAAGAAAAGGCTTTAAAATTCTATACCGAAAAGTTAGGTTTCCTTATAAAAAAGGACGCACCCTTGGAAGGCGGAAATAGATGGTTGACCTTGGTGTCACCAGAATGGCAGGACGGACCAGAATTATTGTTGGAACCCGCGCCACTTCATTTTGAGCCCTGTAAAGTTTTCCAGGAGGCTTTGATGGAAGCAGGATTTCCATATACACAATTTGATGTTGATAATGTTGATGCAGAATACAATCGCCTATCCAAGCTCAATGTTGAATTCAGCGTTAAACCAACCACGATGGGCACAGTGAAATTCGCTGTTTTTAATGATACCTGCGGCAATAATATTCAAATTGTTGAAACTTTATAAATTTAAAATATGACTAGAATTACAACCGTCTTGATACTATTTTTTCTGCTGCAAGTCTGTTTGGACAACCAAAACTAAAAGGCCGCCAATGAAGAATTGAATGCTTTAAAAACCGAATTGGACAGTTTGAGGAAGCATAAGTTAGAAACCAATAAAATTACACCAGTAGCGACATTTCTGACCTTTCAAAATAATGACGCGGAGGAGGCCATGAACTTTTATATTGGCCTATTTGCAAATTCACGGGTAATTGATGTTAAAAAATATGGTAAAGATGGACCGGCCAAGGAGGGAACCATTATGGTTGCTAGGTTTGAATTAAATGGTAGTCAGTTTATGTGTAGTGATAGCTACATGAAGCACGATTGGACCTTCACACCAGCTGTTTCTGTTTTTGTGGAATGTGAAACCAAAAATGAAATAGAAAACCATCTTGAAAAATTATCAGAAAATGGTAAAATTCTAATGCCCTTGGATAATTACGGGTTCAGTTCAAAATTTGCTTTTGTCGAAGATAGATTTGGAGTGTCTTGGCAACTTAATTTAAATTAATATACTGAATATGGAGTCCTGTATTTCAATTTGAAAAATCAAGCTCCATTTTTTAACCGCGTTTTTTGTTGCTGCTCATTTTTTGATAGTTCAAATTTCAGAACTAAAAAAATCAATAATTATGCTGTTTGAAATTTAGTATTCATTATTTTGATATAATTGAAATTCATTGTACCAATGTAGGTCACCGTCTGTTCTAAATTTCATACATTTAGTCAAAATATATTGCATGCAGAAACTGACTTTAGCACTAGACTGGACGCCAAACATCAATCATATTGGATTTTTCGTTGCGAAAGAAAAGGGCTTTTATAAAGATGTCAATCTGGAGATTGAAATAATCAATCCAAGTTTTGATAATTATAAAACCACACCGGCGAAAAAAGTGGAGCTGGGCATGGCTGATTTTGCCTTATGCCCCACCGAGAGCGTCATAAGTTACCGCACCAAACCCAAGCCTTTCCCATTAATTGCAATAGCAACTATCCTACAAACAGATTTGAGTGCTATTGCCGTTAAAAAAGATAGCGTAATTAAATCCCCAAAGAATTTGGATGGAAAGATATACAGCTCCTATAAGGCAAGATATGAAGATGGGATAGTCAAGGAGATGGTTCGAAATGATGGTGGTAAGGGTGATTTGAAAATAGTTTATCCAGACAAGCTTGGTATTTGGGATACGCTTTTAAAAGGTGATGCAGATGCCACTTGGATTTTTCTAAACTGGGAAGGCATTGAGGTCACAGCATCAGATTATGAATTGACTTACTTTAAACTAAACGATTATGGAATTCCATATTCCTATTCGCCAGTAATTGCGATTAATGAGTCTTTAATTGACAATAAGCTTATTCAGTATCAGGCATTTCTTAGGGCGACTAAAAGAGGGTTTTTGAGTTGTGTGGAAAATCCAATAGAGGCAATAGAAATTCTTAGAAATGAACTCCCTGAAAAGGATAAAGGCATTGACTTGAACTTAGCTTTACAGATGACGAGTGAGCACTTTGGAAATCATGAAAATTGGGGTAAAATCGAAAGATACAATTTGCAACGATTTTTAGATTGGATTAAAGACAAGGGTCTTGAAACAATTGATATTGGGACAGACAGTATATTTATCGATGTCTGTTTATAGTTGCTAGGCATGGTTGGATTTTATTGAATTACAATTTACTCTAAAATTTAATTTTGAAGACGCCTGTTTATTATTCTATCAGCTTAAGTCGGCCAAATTATTTTTATTTCCCATGATAAGAATATTGGTTTTTCAATTATTCAAAGTTTAAATAATTGACTTTTTCCAAAATAAAATTAACTTTTAATTCGAATAATTATGAAAAAATATGTAGCAGAATTTATCGGAACACTTTGGCTGGTTCTAGGTGGATGTGGTAGTGCGGTTTTAGCCGCTGCCTATCCTGAGTTGGGAATTGGTTTTACGGGCGTGGCACTAGCTTTTGGTTTGACCGTGGTTACCATGGCCTACGCAATTGGTCATATTTCTGGTTGCCATTTAAATCCAGCTGTGTCATTAGGCCTTTGGGCAGGAGGACGCTTTGAGGCCAAAGAACTCTTACCTTATATAGTCGCGCAGGTTTTAGGAGGGATTGCTGGAGCGGGTATCTTATACCTTATTGCTAGTGGTAAAGCAGGTTTCGAAATCGGGGGTTTTGCTTCAAACGGCTATGGTGAACATTCTCCTGATGGTTATAGTATGCTTTCGGTTTTGGTTACCGAGGTCGTTATGACTTTTATTTTTCTTATAATAATACTGGGTGCTACACATTCTAAAGCACCAGTTGGTTTTGCCGGACTTGCAATTGGTCTAGGTCTTACATTGATTCATTTGATTAGTATTCCAGTATCTAATACTTCTGTTAATCCTGCTAGGAGCACAAGTCAAGCGATTTTTGTTGGAGATTGGGCAACGAGCCAACTTTGGTTGTTTTGGGTAGCGCCAATTGTAGGTGCTATTTTAGCCGGCATTGTTTATAAGTTCTTATCACCAAAAGAGAAAAGTGAAGAAGTTGATATCGAGGGTTACGCTTAATCATAGATAATTCTTAAACCAATTTTCAATTTTGATATGCAACAAAATTACGCCTCAGTATCTACAAGAATAAGAGCCGTCATTATAGATGGTATCGCATTAATGATTGTAATTTATTCTGCTACCCAGCTATTTGAGGCTATTGGCCAAGTGCACGATGTCGTTAGAATCGCTACGTTTATTTTATTGTTCCTATTGTACGAACCAATATTGGTATCGTTTTTCGGGGCTACAATAGGACATTTTTTAATGATATCGTGGTTAAGCGTCAGTCTGATGAAACTAAAAATCTCAATTTGATTCAAGCCGTAATACGTTATGTAATTAAGGCCCTATTAGGGTGGGTTTCGTTGTTGTCGATATCAAGCAGCGAAAAGCGCCAGGCCATTCACGATTCTGCAGTTGGTTCGGTAGTAAAAAACTTTCAGAAAAATAAATCAACTAGTTAATCAGTGATATGATTTAGTGTTTATACAAACTCGGTAAACTAATCTTAAATTTCACCGCAAATAACCTAACAACTATAACAATAATCGCAGCGATAATAAATACGTAGTTTCTGTCGCTTAATAATTCACGCATCAAAAAATAGCTGAATCCACCTAAAATACAGGCAGTGGCGTAGATTTCCTTTCTAAAGATGACCGGAATTTCATTGCATAATATATCCCGAATCACACCTCCAAAGCAGGCGGTCATGGTGCCCAGAGCAATGCAGATTAGGGGATGCAGACCCGCAATTAATCCAGTTTCAATACCAACAACAGTATAAAGTCCTATGCCAATAGTATCAAAAAGGAAGAGTGAGGTGCGTAGATAGGCAATGACTTTTCTCAATAAGACCGCCGCCACCGAAGACCCGATGATAAAATAAACATAAGTCATGTTGGTCATCCAAGAAACGGGTTCCACACCAATCATGATATCCCTAAGTGAGCCGCCACCCACAGCGGTCACAAAGGCGATGATGATAACTCCAAAGGCATCCATTCGCTTTTCAAGGGCGACCAAAACGCCCGAAACTGAAAATGCAACTACACCCGATAAATCAAGGATTTGAAAAAACATATTTAATATTTAAGACGAATTTCACCATTTTTAATGATAATTAAGTAAAACTCTTAGAAAATCCGTTTCTAATTACATTTCATCTAATTTAAACTACAACTCGGTCATTCCCATTTCCAAAATAGGCATCCGCATCGCATCTTTGGAGTGTAAATGAAACAAACCATTAACTTTTAAAACAAAATATTATGAAAAAATTAATCTTAACATTCGCTATCGCCTTAGTTTCAGTTTTAGGTTTTTCTCAAGAGGAAAACGGAGTTACCCTTACTGTGACCGTTGAGAATGCAAAAAATAACAACGGTACTATGCTGGTTGGTCTGCATACTGAAGAAAATTTTATGAAAGGCGCCGGAGTTGACAATCAAATGAGTAAAATAGTTGACGGTAAAGCCACTGTTACTTTCAAAAACGTAAAACCTGGGGAATATGCTATTATGGTTTTACACGATGAAAACGACAATAAAAAAATGGATTTTGAGGATAATGGTATGCCGAAAGAAAGTTACGGCATGAGCAATAATCCTCGTAGTTTCGGTCCTCCACTCTATGCAGATGCTAAATTTGAAGTTTCAGGAGCGGATATTGAGATGTCCATTAGATTTTAATTCAATCAAAATTTACGAACAGTAGGTAAAGCTCCGCCCAATTAATAATTTGGCGGAGCTTTCGTTTAAGCCGTTTTTGACAGCTTATTAACTATCATGTGTATGTATTTGAGAATTTTTTGGATGTAATTTCTAATGATAACAAGGCTTTATATTGGTGATTATTAGTAAAAGAATCTTAATGAATTTTGGTCTAGTGAATCTCCGTGATTTTATTGTTTGGTCGACCTCAGAGAATTTTACGTAATCCCGATAGCAATCGGGAGAATTGAAGCGAAGGGTTAAGCAAAAATCGTATATAATTTAATCCTTTTATTTTGATTGTTTTATAGGTATTGGCGTTATATCTTAACATTCAGAATCTTTATTTTTGCGCCGCCCGCGTGTCGCCGAAGCTTTAGCGGAGGACCAAGCAAAAGAAATTTTTAGTAAAATTATCTGCTGTCTTGATTTTTTTGGTTCGTTTTTTTATCAAGAAAAAAATGAACATAATTGAATTAATATATTAGGCTAACTTAAATTTGACTTGAT
>JBCCOJ010000189.1:0-6618 GCA_039025415.1 Bacteroidota bacterium
CCAGTTTCGAAAGCAACGGCTTACAACAAGAATTGAAAGGGCATTTTAGTTTAAAAAGATAAGGACAAACAAACCTTCTATTATTTTAAATTTTTTACTCATTCGATAATTTAAGTTCTCTTTTTAAATTAAAATGTAACAAAAGGGATGATTTAGCGTTCTTATAGTCTCAAGGATTTTTCTAAAAGCTTTTAATAAGGAAAAATATTAAAACTGTTACAAGTCAAGGGCTCAATCAAAATCATCAATCATGCTCAAACAATTTTTCATTATCTGCTCTGGGGCAGACACCACCATCTTAAATGGTTGTTCCAACGGCGAACAAAATAAGTTTGCTGGTATTGGCGCAACTGTTTTCTTTACTGCATTAATGGCTGCCATTGCCTGTAGTTATGCACTTTATACCGTATTTGATAATCTATATGCTGCCATTGGCTTTGGCTTTGTCTGGGGATTATTGATTTTCAATCTTGACCGCTTTATAGTTTCCACTATAAAAAAGCGTAACAATAAATTTGATGAAATCATTCAGGCTACACCGCGATTGATTCTTGCCGTAATTATTGCCGTGGTTATTTCAAAACCATTGGAATTAAAGATTTTTGAAAAGGAAATCAATCAGGTGCTTCTTGAGCAAAAAAACGAATTGACCTTGGCAAATCAAGACCAGATTGCCGAGCAATTTACACCAAGTGTACAAGCGCTTCAAAACGATATTTCGCAACTTCAAACTCAAATTGAAACTAAGGAAGCTGAAGTCAATGCCCTTTACGATACCTATATTTCTGAAGCTGAAGGCACCGCTGGTTCTGAATTACGAGGAAAAGGACCTGTTTATAAAGAAAAACGCGAAAAACATGATGCTGCATTAGCTGAACTCCAGCAATTAAAGACTGAGAATAAATTGAAAATTAATGAAGCCGAAAACCAAATAGCTCAATTACAATCTGACTATAAAAGTGAAGTAGACGCCACCCAACCAATTATTGATGGTTTCGACGGTCTTATGGCACGGGTGAACGCTTTAAACGAGTTGCCTTGGTTACCATCTCTATTTATCTTTTTGTTGTTCTTAGCCATTGAGACCTCACCGATTTTTGCAAAATTACTTTCACCAAAGGGCGAATACGATTACAAACTGGAGGATGTTGAAACTACAGTTAAAACTTGGGTTGAACAAAAAGTAAACGAACGCAAAGTACTTTTACAAACTGACCAGAATCTTAACAACCGTATTTATTCAGATATATCAGAAGAAAACGAACTTTATAATTATAAACGCAAAAAGGCTCGTGAATTGATGCAACTTCAAGCAGATGCTTTCTTTGAACACCAAAAAAGTAAGTTATAGGCTTTATTGAGACCGCACTTTAGCTATAGTCAAAAGATTACGCTTATTATTTAATCGTTCTTCTGAATAGAGCACAATCATCTGAAATTATTCCTCCTCTGCCAGCATTTCATAATTATTGGTCAGTCACCAGACAATCGTTGTCCATTCATTAATCCAGATGGAAATTTTATCGAATAGGCTGTTAAATTAAATTTAATTCAATGGTTTAATAAAAGGCGAAGAATTAACTTTATAAGAAACTTAAAACTATGAAATCACTCCCCTATTTTTTTGTTCTGTTATTCCTATTTAGTTCCTGTGTTGTTGTGCGTCAAGATGAAGTTGCTGTCAAACGTCGACAAGGTAGATTGATTGGTGATCCAATAACCCAAACGGCAAGAATTTATAACCCACTTGTTGCTACATATCTTAAAGTACCAACGCGGATAGTAAATCTAAAGATTGATTTAGATATTCCATCTAAGGAAGGGCTAACTATTGGTTCTGAAATGTCAATTTTATACCGTGTAAAAGCGAAAGAAGTAAAGGATTTGCTTGAAAATGTAGGTATGAACTATGAACGGGAATTAATTGCGCCGGTATTCCGTTCTGCTTTGGCAGATGTAAGCGCAAGGTTTATGGCAAAGGACATGCATACAGGAAATCGAGCATCGATTGAAGAAGAAGTTAAAAACATGATAAACGAGACCTTAGCTAAAAAGGGAATCATAATTGAGCAGGTATTAATGAAGCGCATCGTTCTTCCGGCCTCCCTTTCAGCTGCAATTGAACAAAAGCTCACTGCAGAGCAGCGTGCACAACAAATGCAATTTGTATTAGAACGAGAGCGATTGGAAAATGAGCGAAAGCTTATTACTGCTCAAGGTGAAGCTAAGGCGGCCATCGTAGCTGCGGAAGGAAAGGCCAAGGCAAACGAAGTTTTGAGTCTGGGTTTAAATGATTTCCTACTCCGGTTAAGGGCGATAGAGGCATTTGAAAAACTCAGTAATTCAGAAAATTCTAAAGTGATTATCACCAACGGTACTACGCCGTTAATTATTGATGAGGCGCAAAAATAAATTATATAACTTTAGTGGTATGTTGGGAAAGTAACACCCGACTTCACTTAAATTAAAATTTACACTATTCATTAAAATTTATGCTGATGCCTATTTAGCTTCAGCATAAATTTTTTTATAGAATAAACTTGAGAACCTCCTATATATGCTACTCTTCACGAAGTGAGCGGTGTTCATTTAAAGCAAATAAACTGTCATAATCGTTCCATTATTTCCCTCAAAAGAATCTAAACGGTTTGTATTTTTGAAATAACTTTTAAACCTCAAGCATGCAAAACTACTTCTACACAATTGCCATTACTTTGATTTCAGCTTTTAGCTACGCCCAGTCAAGTTCAGTTAATTCTATCAATACCGATAAAACCGAGATTCTAAAAGTCATGAAAGCCCAAGAAATCGCTTGGAACAATCATGATCTTGAAGGTTTTATGAACGGTTACTGGAAAAATGACTCATTGAAGTTTTACGGAGCTCGTGGCTTAACCTACGGGTGGAACAACACTCTGGCTAATTACAAAATAGGCTATCTAACCAAAGCCGAAAGCGGAACATTAAATTTTGTAATAAAGGACATTTCACAAATTGAAAAAGACAATTACTGGGTTATGGGCGAATACCATCTAAATAGAGAAATCGGAGATGCAAACGGCGTATTTATAATTATCTTTAAAAAGATTAATGGTGAATGGAAAATTGTAGCTGATATGTCTTGCTAAAGCAACCTATAGAATCCCCAGAATGACAAATGTTAAACTCTAAGCACCAAACACCAAGTCCAAAATTCCAATAAGTATCTTTAGGAATAAGAATGTCAATGTGATAAATCAAAAATCAAAAGGTCTAATTTATCTTAGGACTAAGCTACCTTCTCTGCACGTTTAAAGTGATTGTAAAGCTTAGGGTTGCCTATTCCAATTATTGACAAGCGCTTATTTTTGGCCAACGCTTCATGTTGCAACTGATCGATAGCTTTTAAACCATATCGGTCAACACCAACCACTTCTTCTAAACTTACAGTTATAGCGTTGAAGATTTCTAATACAGTAGCGAATTCTTTTCGGAATAAATGAACATTTCTTTTGTTCAAATTTCCTTTGACCTTTACAAAGTTGTTAGAATTTCTAATTTCAAGTGACATAGCAAAACGATTTTGGGGTGATAATTTTAACTCTCTCAAAGTTAAAATCTTATAACGTAAATTTCAGAAATTAATTTTATTAAATTGTTACTTTTCCGATTAATTGTAACATTGGAAGGTTTTTGGTGAAAATCGGGTTAAAAAATCCGATAAATTGCAGGCATTAAAGCGATTAACGTCTTTTTTGTCACGCTTTACTCGTATGAAAAGAGAATATGAAATAGCAATCTATATCGTCCTTGCGGCAATTACCATTTTTGGGATTGTTACCGGTAGGTACCTATTTTTACTATTTGTATTACCGTTGGGATTTATGAAGAAATAAGCCCCCTCTAACTCCCCCAGAAGTGGGAGGAATCCCACTCGAATGCCGAATGAACTTGTAAGATAAATTTTCTATTTTTAAACAAACGAGAGTATTTAATCATCAATAAACAATCTTGACTTAGTTTTAAAACCACCTCGCCTTTGTTCTCTTCCCTGAGAACAAATCCACTCCTCCTTTCAAAGGAGGAGAATTTGAGTCAGCATTTTTATTTTTCATAGGAATACGTCAGGTAGTCTAATCTACAGTAAATCTAACTCCGCCTTTAGTTTTTTTGTAAGTCCATTCACTACTAAATTGTAGCTGTGGTCAATTAATTCAAGAATCAAATTTTGTGGAAGTTCGTTTTTGAAGACATAAATCGTGTTCCAATGTTTTTTGCTCATGTGCCATCCCTCGACAATACTTTCGTATTGCGCTCGAAGCTCCAAAGCATAGTCTGGCTCACATTTGAGATTTATTGAAGCTTCTCCCCGCTCCCATTTTTCCAAAGGAAAAAGTGCAAACATCTTGCCCATTACCTTAAACACCAAAGTATCTTTATCAAACGGAAAAGTCTCGGTTACACCTTTTTTGTTAAGGCAATAATTTCTAAAGATATCAACAGTCATACTCAATCACAATCTTTAAAAGTTTCATCGGTCATTTTGTAAGTGTTGATTAATAAGGTATTCATATCCAGAAGATTCTCCCATAGACCCATAAAATTATCCAAACGGTCCTTACTCGCAAGAAATTGACCTCCTGTAAATTCCTCAGACCATTTTTTGTTAAGGGCATTGTAATTATCTTGGAAAAGATACAACTCCTCAATATCAGTCATACATTCAAAGCTTGTGACATTCAAAAAGTTTGTCTGCTTATAGCTTTGCCAAATCACACTATTCAAATCAAGCAATACCAGCTTATTATTTATAAAAAGCGTCAAATCACCTCTAACTTTTACCTTGTTTACATCATCAATAATTGGCTCGAATGTTAGTTTTGAAATCATACCTCCCGATTTCGCCTTAAATGCTTCAATAGAATCCTTAGATATCAAAATTTCTTTTTCTTCGTTGATTTTTGGAAAAATGTAGGAGGTTTTCTCAAAAGAATCTCTAGAAGTAGAATCGTATGCTGTTAACACCAACCGATTTTGCTCTATTTCTTGCTTCACCATTTCCAGAGCATTTTGTTTTGAGACAATCAAGCTTCTTTCTTCGAAATACCCGGTCAAGTATATCCCAGCGATTACGCCGAACATGGTTGAAAACAAGGTAACCACCCAATTGTCCTTAAAGAACAGTGAAAGTCTTTGTTTACTTTTTCCCATCTACGCCAGATTTGGTATTACTTTCACGTCCGAGTAAGAGTTCCTCTCCGCCATTGGGCGGAAGGTTAGTAGGGGCTTCCAACCGCCAACCGATAGTCTCCACAATACCTTCAATCAAATGAATGGATTCCATGGCCTCTTGTTTCGCAATATTGAACAAACCACTTTCAGGAACTTTGTTCATGATATGCAACTTGGCATCGTTATGTAAGCTGGTTAAATCAGAGGCCTCAAACCGGTTGAACATTCCATCGCGCTTATCATAATAATTTAAATCTGTTTCAATGCTCAATACTTCAGGTTCGGGAAACTCATAGAGCTTTATCGTTTTTGTGTCGGTATTGGCTTGCATTTTTATCTTGGTCAAATCAAAACCAACATGGGCCTTGGCCTTTATAACGACCAATGCTTTTTTGCGACTCGAGACCAATTTTAAAAATTTAGTCTTTATGTCTTCGTAATGATAGATTTCAGCAAAATCTCCTTCCACCGAAATAAACTTACAGACCTTTTTTATCTTATCCAGCAAGATAACCGACTGGGCATTGACCTTTTGCTTTTGCCTAATTTGCTTGATTAGGGTGACCACCCCCAGGGTGACCAAAATACTGATGATTATGATGAAGAAAGTTTCCATTTATAAATTCACTTAATCAAGATATCACGAAATGGGTTTGTACAAAATAGGTTTACTTGGTGAGGCATCATTTTCAAAAGGTGCAATTTGAAGATTCAAAAAATAGGTTCCATCCGTTACCTTATTGGGTACGTAAATCAATTCGGTAATTGTGCAATCTTTTCTAAGTTTGCCTTCAACATTCCAAAAGGCTCTATGACTACGTAATTCGCCTCCATCCTCTTCCCTATCAACACTAGGTAAATCTATCAACAAATGCTTTATCCCCTTTTTGACAAGATAATCGACCGCCTCTTGTTTCAAATACGTCCAATTGGTGTGCGAATAGTGCCGAGATTTCTTTTCCGAAAGATTAGGTAAGGTTCTTATTACCAATGCATCACGCTTCTTATTGCCAAGTGCAAATTTTAACTGTTTATCTGAAATCAAAGTGTCTTTCATATACACCTCTGGAGCCACTGAAATCACCTCAGCCAAAAAGAAAAATTGCTTCAAGTTTTTATTGACCGAATGTACCTTTTCCGTTATATGACCCACACATTCTGTATGCGTACCGTGGGCATGGGGATTAAAATGAATGGTATTAAAATTGACCGAAGCGCCTTTTTCAACACTAATGGTATGTTCATCCACCACTTCTGGAAAAATCTTTGGTTCATCAATGTACCATGCATTGACATTGTCTTTTGAAGGACGCATGGGAATCGAAATATCCAATGGTTTGGTCAAATCAATCTTATAGTTTCTAGAATTATATTGAATTGTGGCTATCAAGATAAATTTAATTTAAA
>JBCCOJ010000190.1:0-6587 GCA_039025415.1 Bacteroidota bacterium
CTTGTAGGTATCTAGTTCCTTTTTATTTAAAATTTGAGCTTGATTTTGGAAACAAAAACAAATCAAGCATAGAATGAAAATCAACCTTTTCATGTGTTAGTATTTAATCTATTTAAAAGGAACTATTAATTTTTTTTATAAAATTCTGTGGCCTTAAAGCTAAGTAATTTTTAAAAAACGGATATATATTATGGCACGTTCAACAGTCATGATATATTTGCAAAAATAAAATTCAGTAATGATTACTTCAGATCAAATTAAAAATCTCCAAACCCGCCTAGACAAACTTAGGCACTATCTTTGACGTAGACGCCAAGCTCATCGAAATTTCCAACGAAGAAGAACAGACTTTCGACCCTAATTTCTGGAACGACTCCAAAAAGGCAGAGGCTGTAATGAAATCTCTTAATACCAAGAAAAGTTGGGTTCAGGATTATGACTCGGCTAAAACCTTGGTAGAAGATTTAGAGGTTATTTACGAGTTCTACAAAGAAGATGAAGCAACCCAAGAAAACGTTGAAGACCGCTACGAAAAAGCCATAAACGCTATTGAAAAGCTTGAGTTTAAAAACATGCTTTCAGAAGAAAGCGATAGTCTTAATGCAGTTCTACAAATTACCGCTGGTGCTGGCGGCACAGAATCCTGTGATTGGGCAAGCATGCTAATGCGCATGTACTTGATGTATGCAGAAAAAAGTGGGTTTAAGTTAAAGGAGTTAAATTTCCAGGAAGGTGATGTTGCCGGCATAAAAACGGTGACTCTTGAAATTGAAGGTGACTTTGCATTTGGATGGCTCAAGGGTGAAAATGGTGTACATCGTTTGGTTAGAATTTCACCGTTTGACAGTAATGCAAAACGGCATACCAGTTTTGCATCGGTTTATGTTTATCCTTTGGTGGACGACTCTATCGAAATTGATATAAATCCAGCGGATATTGAAATTACAACCGCAAGGTCAAGCGGGGCTGGTGGTCAAAACGTGAATAAGGTAGAAACCAAAGTACAATTGACACATAAACCGACCGGAATTCAAATCTCATGCTCTGAAACACGTTCCCAACACGACAATAGAACTCGAGCCATGCAGATGCTTAAATCGCAATTGTATGAAATTGAGCTTCAAAAGCAAATGGCACAGCGTGAGGATATTGAAGCTGAAAAAATGAAAATTGAATGGGGCAGTCAAATCAGAAATTATGTACTCCACCCCTATAAACTCATAAAAGACGTACGAACTTCTCATGAAACCGGAAATGTAGATGCCGTTCTAGACGGGGATATTGAGCCGTTCTTAAAATCATATTTGATGATGATGGGGCAACATGAAGAGGAAAGCGGACAACTTTAAAGAAGTTGAAAGCCCCCTAACCCCCAAAGGGGGAAACATATTTACGGACAGATTAAAGAGTTCATATTTCTAAGATTAGGGCAATTAAGTCCAGTATGTGAAATTGAAGATGAAGCTAAAATCGTAGTTGCGGTTGCATAAAATTATTGAAAATTAGAAATGATGTTTGAACAAGGGTTGACTACGTTTCGAATTAAAAAATAGTGATAAAATTCCTTGCGGAGTAGGGCTTTGCGACTTAGCGTATCTGCGAGAAAATAACGTTGTGAAACTTTATCATAAAAATGCAAAAAATAAAAAACATAATCTTCGACCTTGGGGGTGTTCTAATTGACTGGAATCCAGAATACGTCTATCTTGATGAATTTGGTGGGGACAAAGATAAAATGCAATGGTTTTTTGATAATATCTGCACCCATGACTGGAATGAAGAACAAGATGCTGGCTACCCCTTACAAAGAGCAACCGAAGAGCGCGTTGCCTTATTTCCCGAACACGAAAAGTTGATAAGAATGTATTATGGTAGATGGGAAGAAATGCTGGGTAAAGCTATTGAAGGCACGGTGCAAATATTAAGACAATTAATCGAGAACCCGAATTACAAAGTCGTAGCCTTAACCAACTGGAGTCATGAAACATTTCCAATTGCGTTGAAACGTTTTGATTTTCTACATTGGTTTGAAGGCATTATCGTTTCCGGCGAAGAAAAGACACGTAAACCCTTTGCGGAAATTTATGAGCTTACCTTAAATCGCTTTAATCTTAAAGCTGACGCCTCTATATTTATTGATGATAACCTGAGAAATATCACAGCTGCCGAAAAATTAGGTATACTTGGTATCCACTTTAAATCTCCTGAATCACTCAAAGAACATCTCGCTGAATTAACTATTAAAATTTAATCCATGATTGAAATCCTACATAATAACAGATGCAGGAAATCCCGTGAGGGCTTAGAATATCTCCAACATACTGGCAAAGAATTTGAAGTTATTGAATATTTGAAACATCCAATTTCAGAGGGCGAATTAATAGAGATTTTGAAAAAACTAAAAATTTCGCCATTAGAATTGGTAAGAAAGAACGAGGCCATCTGGAAGTCAGATTACAAGAATAGGGATTTGACAGATGCCCAGATTATAAAGGCCATGGTCGATAATCCAAAATTAATTGAACGGCCAGTAGTCATCAATGGAAGTAAGGCGGTAATTGCTAGACCTTCAGAGCGAATTGATGACCTATTGTAGAGCTATTCTTTAACTTTAATTTAACCGCCTAAGAGGTACCCAAAGGCTAATTTTGCAAAATCTATGACAATGTTTAAAATACATAAACAAATTCCATTACTGCTTTTTTTAATGGTTTGCCCGATAATCCTTCATGCACAGAGTAAATCTGAAGAAAGGTTAAAAGAAGAATACGAGGAAAAAGTAGAAAAAAATAAGCAGGATTTTATTAGTGATTTCCTGAAAACGCTTGAAGTTGACGATTTCCAAAAGGAAATCATAAGTCAAACCATGGATTCTTATTTTGATGAATTACAAAAGCTTCAGAAAACAGGGCTGAGACCTTACGAGGCGAAAGATGCGGTTAGAAAAATGCGTGAGAGTCATTTTTCAGACGTTAAGGCAATTGTCACAGAAGAGACAATGAATAAAATTGAAGATGCCTTAACAGGAAAGTGGAATCCCAAAGATGAGAAGAAGAAGAAGCGGAAGAGACGGAAAAATAAGGATAAAGACAACTAATGCATGAGATTTAAGCTAATACTGAGCGCGTTTATCGCATTCAATTTATTTCAAACACTTCAAGCACAAAAACAAATTACGATATCTGGTAAGGTAGTTGATGCCGAACAAAAATATCCATTAGAATACGCCACGATATCTTTTATAAATCCACAAAACAATTCTACGGTTAATGGCGGTATAACTGATTTGGAGGGAAACTTCAAAATTAAAGTAGCTGCCGGAAATTATAACGTCAAGATTGAATATCTCTCTTATAAAACGAAGACCTACGAGAATAAAAATTTAAACAAGAGCCTCAATCTAGGAACCGTCGGGCTTGAGATAGATTTAGAATCGTTAGATGAAGTTGAGGTTATTGCCGAAACTACTACGGTTGATATTCAACTGGATAAAAAAATCTATAACATTGGTAAAGATTTGACCACCGCTGGCGGTACTGTTGGTGACGCATTAAATAATGTACCCTCGGTAACTGTCGATATTGAGGGCGCTATTTCACTTCGTGGAAACGAAAATGTTAGAATTCTAATTAATGGAAGACCCTCAGCACTCGCAGGTTTTGGGGATTCAAATGTATTAAGCCAATTACCGGCAGAGGCCATTGAACGGGTCGAAGTGATAACCTCACCTTCTGCAAGGTATGATGCCGAAGGTACTGCCGGAATTTTGAATATCATTTTAAGAAAAAAGGAAATTTTAGGATTCAATGGTTCAATTAACGCTAGCGTTGGTGAACCCGAACTAGCGGGCTTGGCGACGACCTTAAACTATCGCACCGAAAAGTTCAATGTGTTTTCAAATCTTGGTTTTCGATATTTTGACGCACCAAGATTTAGTAATAGTGATGCCTTCTACTTCGATAGAATTGAAGATGGTGAAACCGTTTCCCCAGAGTATGACCGGGTTCGTGAAGACCGAGACGTCACTAGACTAAATAGAAACCTCAATGGAAATATTGGTTTGGAGTATTATCTTACCGAAAAGTCTTCACTAACCGGAAGTTTCTTTTATAGATATGGCGAAGATGCAGATGAGTCAATAAATATCAGCGATCGCTTCAGGGAGATGGATTTTGTTGAGCAAACTACAAGAATCGAACGTCAAAATGAAGAAGATAACCGGTATCAATTTGCGCTGAATTATATCAATAAGTTTGACGATAAAGGTCATGAACTTAACGCAGATTTTCAATACGAGCAAAGCAATGAGTTGCAGACAACGTTTATTAATGAAGACTATGTTTTTACAGATGACGAGAATGCAGAACCCTTTCAAATCGAAAAAGAGTTTGAGGACCAAAATCAAACTGAATTCCTCATTCAGGCAGATTATGTCCTTCCGCTCGGTGAAAACTCCAGGTTTGAAGCCGGCTTTAGGGGTAATTTTGAAAACTCCCTAACAGATTATAGACTAGAACAGGAAAATTTAGAAACTGGAAATTTTGTCATCAATGACACCATCACAAATATCTTCGACTACGACGAAAATATTGCAGCCGTTTATTCTCAATACGGCTCAAAATTTGGAAAGTTTAGTTTTCTCTTAGGTCTTAGATTGGAGAACACCCAATTACGTGGAAAGATTGATTCTAGACTTACCGATGAAGAAATCAATGAGGCTTTCGGTTTTCCTATTGACACTGATTTTGATAATAACTTCCTAGGGCTATTCCCTACCGTTAACATCATTTGGAACATTGGCGAAGAGGAAGAAGACGAAGAAGAAAGTATAACTCTGGGATATAATCGTAGGATTAATAGACCTAGAGGCTGGTTTATAAATCCATTTCCCTCAAGGTCAAGCAGAACAAGGGTTTTTCAAGGAAATCCAAATTTAAACCCTGCGTTTGCAAATGCTTTTGATTTAGGATATCTCAAACGTTGGGAAAATTTCACCCTAACCACTTCTGTTTATTACCAACGTGAAACCGGTTCTTTTGAGCGGGTAGAAGAAAATACTGGTCAACAAACCTCAGATGGAATTGATATAATAAGAACAATACCTATAAATCTCGCGACAAACTCCAGAACTGGTGCGGAACTTGGGATACTTTATAACCCAACTGATTGGTTAAGATTAAATACTAGTTTCAATTTTTTCCAGTTTGTTACAGAGGGAGACTTTAATGGTGTCAATTATGATGCAAAAAACACCAGTTGGTTTGCAAGATTAAGTAGTAAAGTGACCTTACCGTGGGAAATAGATTGGCAATCCAATGCATTTTACAGAGGGCCTTTACAAGATGCGCAAACAGATACAGAAGGTATTTTTAGATTGGATTTGGCTTTTAGCAAAGAGATTTTTAAGGATAAGGCGACCCTATCATTCAATGTAAGGGACGTATTTAATTCTAGAATCCGTCGGCAATTCACAACAACGGAATTTTTTAATAGAGCTTCGGAGTCCCAATGGCGTGTACGTCAATTTACTTTAGCCCTGCTTTATCGATTTAATATGAAAAAGGAGCGCAATAATGGCCGACGAAATGGTAATGGGGATGACGATTTTGATTTTGAAGGTTAGAAAGATTGGCTGTTAGCTGTTAGCTGTTAGCTGTTAGCTTAAAAAATGATTATTTTGAATAAAAAAAGGAAAATTCAATGAATTTCCCTCTTATATTTTATCAAGGTTAGATTTAATATATTTCCTACTTCAACGCTTTTTTCTTTTGACGCTCTTCTTTAATCTCCTTTAATCTTTCAATCAAAGCACCGCCAACCCAGTAAGGGATTACAAAAGTTATTAAAAAAATCATCAGCCAGAAACCGATGGTTAGTATGGTCAAAAACGCTAAAAATCCTAAATATTGGTCAAATTCGAACATTCTGGTTTATTTTCTTAGGCAAAGATATAAGAAACAACCTCTTTTTGCAATAGCATTCTAAGATTTATTAACAGGTTTATTAAAGGCGAAGTCTTGCAATGATTCCAATTGCAGAGAGACCTTCTATTTTTTGCTCGCCAGGGGTACTGGTATTGTTTACAACAGAAGTTACATTTCTATTGGCATCAAATTTGGATAAATCAGATTGCGCATCCACTTGTAAACCTAAGCTCCAGTTTTCGGTAAAATCAAATAACAATCCGATACTAAATTGCATTCCGAAGTTCCAACCTTCGTATACATCCTCCAATATCCCAGTAGCGAATTGATACTCATCCTTTAAGATGGTTTGGGCATAAGCTCCAAAATTGGTAAAAACTTGAAATGAATCAGAAATTGGATAGTTTATGGTCAATAGCAAGGGGATTCGTAATTGATTTCTTTCGTGATAAAAACTGCCATCTGCATTAAAGGCGTTTCCACTCAATTCTGTAAATCCAATACCAGTGGCCAATCCAAACTCATCAGCATCAGAAAAGGCATAGTTGATCAATAATGTCCCTTGATTTACATTTAAATTATAATTAGGTTCATTTTCATTTTCAATTTTAGCAAAACCAATTCCGGCGTAAGGCACAAGGCTAAATTTTGAATTTTTTGCAA
>JBCCOJ010000191.1:0-6552 GCA_039025415.1 Bacteroidota bacterium
AAATTGATATTGTAACACCAACATCCACTTACGGTCTAACTTACTTACCGCTGTATCCTCTTTAAATAAAATTGGTCTGTTTTGTGCATTGAAGGTTAATTTTGATTGATGTCCATTCAAGTACCAATTGAGACCCAAATCAAACTGAAATATCCTATCCTCTACAGCCTCAAAATTCGAGTATTGCCAAGCTAAATAAGGCTGTAGCTGGGTGTTTCTTTTTCCCATTTTTTGAAATAAATAACCAAAATTACCTACAATAGCTTCTCCCGTTCCGTTTAAGGCAAAAGCATTACCAATACCATTGAAAGATGCCTGTGATTCGTCAAGACCATTAGCGGTATTATTGACCCCCAAATTCCTGATATAGTTAGGGCCAAAATCATAATTAAAATAGGCTAGATAAGCAGTTAAAGCGGTTTTCCTTTCATAATTTAATGGGATATCTAAAAAAGCATCAGCAGAAAGTAAACGCATATCATGGAACTCGCTTTGACGATCCACTAAAGACCAAAGTGCATTATTCTGGTAAGTGAAGCCAGCCCCCAAACTAAAAACGCTTTTCTTACCTAAATGTGTACCTACATGAAATGCATTCGTATTGCCCTCTTCTTCTAGAAATTCGTATTTTAAATATACCGAATACTGCATATTTGAAGCTTGGGCCGTAAAGGTCGCTTGATTCTCGATTGGTTCTTGGCTAAATAAACTGCTGTTTGTATCCAAACTAGGATTTATGAAAACTAACCTATAATCCAGTTTTTTCAATTTACCCTTTATAAAAAAACTTAGGTTTCTTATTAAATCATCGGTAATATTCAAGGTGGGCAAGGCCATAAAGTTAAGATCTCCAACCATGGATTTTGACGCACTTGGTGCAGAAAATCTCGAAAGGCCGTGCCAAGCCGACTTACCTGCACCAATACTAAAAGCTTTTGAAAACCTGTAGTAGGCATAAGCATCAAGAATATCTGCCGATGCACCTCGTTCACTCAAGTGGTTAATATTGTTAGCACCTATCTGAACGTAGAAAAAAGTATTTTCAAAGGCTTGTCCAGAAAGCCCTAGCCGATAACGCCTGATGGAAATATCATTGGTTTGACCTACAGCACGATTATCAATTAAACTTCCCGGATTGTTGGTGTTAGTCCGCGCCCAGATTTGGGCATAGGTATGAAAATCAATGTAAGTCTTTTTCTCATTATCCAAGTAAAACCTAGGTAAGCGCCTTTTCGATTTTGTGGTATCTTGAGTCTGTGCCTGCATTAATCCGAAACAAAATAAAGACACTACCAGTAAGTGATATGATTTTGAAAAACCTCGACCTTGTATGATTCGTGTGATTTTCAATATATAAATGGCAATTCACCTGCTATTTATGATTTTGCCAAATTAGTGCCGCCGCACCTGAAATAGCTGGTGTTTTTTCAGGTAAGCCAGAACGAAGTAATTTGACCTTACCCTTATAGACCTCAATTAAAAACTCCTCAAAATAAGCTTGCAAGGGTTCAAGAATCCATTTGCCACTATTGACCAAACCACCCATTAGGAAAATCGCTTCGGGTTGCGTGAAAGCGGTAAAATTAGCCAATGCCATTCCAAAAATTCTAGCGGTATAATCAAAAGCCTTCAAGGCAATGGTATCGCCTTCCTCAGCTGCTTTGGTAATATCTTCACCGTGCAAATCATTATAGGCGATATCCCGAAATCGGCTTTCGTCCATATATTTTGAAAGCATGTACAAAATGGTACGTTTTAATCCTGTTGCCGAAACGTACGCTTCAAGACCCCCACGTACGTTCAATCCAGTTACTCTACCATCTCCAATGGTCATATCGGTATGGCCTAACTCTCCTGCAAAACCGTCATAACCCTCAATGAGCTGTCTGTTGGCTACAATACCGGCACCGAGTCCCGTACCTAAAGTCATGACTATAAAATCGGTCATGTTCTTTGCTTTTCCAAAGAGCATTTCACCTAAGGCTGCCGCACTCGCATCGTTCATGATTCGCAAGGGTAAATCAATCTTTTCATTCAATAACTTCAAAATGGGTACCGTTCCCTTCCACCGCAGATTGGCAGCATGCTCCAAAGTGCCATTTTTACTTGATGCATTGGGCGCGCCAATTCCGCAGCCTATAAGATTGACTTCATCATTACAGGTTTTAACTTGCTTGTCGATTTCAGCCTTTATCCGAACCAAAAAGGCGTCCAAATCTTCATATTCACGAGTTCGAAAATAGGCATGGGTTAAACAATGACCTTCTTTATTTACTAACCCGATTTTGGTTTTGGTACCACCAATGTCAATTCCAACAGCTAAATCCATAATTTAAATTTTTCAATCCTTCCCAAATTTAAATCCATGAACTAAAATAGGCAACCAAATTTGGTGTCTCTGTCGGCAGGATTTAAAAGATAACAATATCGTAACATTGGAAACACAAGGTATGAGGTTGGTGCATCCAAATTACTTTCATGATACAATAATAAGATTAAGCCCTTCAGTAATACATGACATTTGTCATACCATAAAATTACTTTGAAGTGTAGCTTTGTATAGCAACCTTAGTAATAAACCAATCATGAAGAACGTATCGAAGATATTAGTGCCTTTCGATTTTTCTGAAACATCAAAAAACGCACTTCAATATGCGATAGATTATGTCGGAAAAGACGAGAAACTGAAAATATTGCTGGCCTATATTTCCAACGAGGATAATTACGATGTTTTGGAAGAGGCCTTCAGCAGTATAAAATCTAAATATGGCAAAAATCTGAAGCATGAAATGCAGTGGGTTTCATTCAGTGGGACACTTAGCAATGCACTTCTTTACATTCAAAAGGAAGAGCATGTCAAACTGATTATTATGGGTACTGACGGTGACCACGGTGACCATGAATCCAACACGTCCCATTTGGTCTTGAAAGCTGATTGCCCTGTTTTGGTGGTACCATCCTCGTACTCTGAATTCCGTATGAAAAACCTTGCCTTGGTTATAGGTTCGAAGAAAATTGAGGACAACAAAACCCTTGCGACCTTGTTGGACATAGCCCGAAGGTTCGGGGCTAAAGTCAAGGTAATTACTATAAAAAATCACGATAGGGAATACGGCTATTCTGAAATAGACGAACAAAACGAGTCTAAAATCCAGTATTACCTCGAGAACTTTTACGCCGATCATACCTTCATCGAGAATCCAGATATTGTAAAAGGTATTTTAGATTTTGCAAAACAAAAGGAGATTGATGCCATCGCAATACTTCCTAGAAATCATTCGGTTACCGAGAAACCATCAAAAGGGCAATTGACCGAAGTACTGGTGTTACAATCCCAAATACCCATTTTAGCTATAGACTAACGTAAAAACAAGGATTTTATGACTGTCGTTATCATCATTTTAATCTTAACGATTGCCTTATTTGTCTGGGGAAAATTTC
This sequence comes from Bacteroidota bacterium, assembly GCA_039025415.1. Classification (GTDB taxonomy): domain Bacteria; phylum Bacteroidota; class Bacteroidia; order Flavobacteriales; family Flavobacteriaceae; genus Psychroserpens. The sequence goes on from JBCCOJ010000191.1 coordinate 3,442, forward strand.
CACCCGATGTTGTTGCACTTATGTCTATGCTGGCATTATTCCTTTTCGGAATTTTAGACCTAGACGAAACCCTCAGTGGTTTTAGTAATCCCACCGTACTGATGATTGCCGCTCTTTTTATTATTGGTGAAGGTCTTGCACGAACTGGGTGGACGGCATTGGCAGGTCAGAAATTTGTAAAATGGGCCGGAAAGAGCGTGCCCAAACTACTTATTTTGGTGACCTTGGGTTCTGGTTTGCTTTCAGGTTTTGTGAGTAATACGGGGACTGTGGCCGCTCTTTTACCAGTTACGGTTTCAGCAGCTTGGAAAGCGGGGGTCATGCCTTCTAAGCTATTAATGCCAGTCGCTTTTGGTTCAAATACAGGGGGCTTGTTGACCTTGACCGGAACACCACCTAACATCATCGTAAGTAATACCTTAACCCAAGAGGGAATGGATAACTTTTCATTCTTTGAATTTAGCTTGATTGGTTTACCGTTAATGCTAATAGCAGTTGTTTATTTCAGGTATTTGGGTTTTAAGTTATTGCCAGACCGTAGCACTGATAATCAACCAGTGAATATCGATACCGAGGTACATAAATGGATATTGAATTACAGCATCGGAGACAATATGTATCGACTTCGTATCAGGTCGATGTCTCCACTGATGAATACCAAAATTGAGGATTGGAATTTTGAGGAAAACTATAATGTTTCGATAGTACGTCTGCGCCGAAGACACCCGAATTTATTTAAAGGAACCCAGCCTTTCGTTGAGTTTCCTGAGCCTAATACAGAAATGCGGTATCACGATATTATTACCGTTAAAGGAACTGCCGAAGATGTTGACAAACTCATCTTGGATTATAGTCTCGGTTTGATTCCTAAGGTATTCGACCCAGGAGCAGTTAAAGATGAATTCATTAATCAAGAAGTTGGTATGGTTGAAGTTTTGGTCACTCCAAACTCATTCTTCGTTGGCAGAACCTTACCGTTGGGTAAGTATCTCAAAAAAACTGGCATTCAACTATTGGGTGTATCGAGAGACGGGAAGCCGATTAAGGAAAAAAATATAACCATTAAATCTGGTGACGCATTTGTAATTAGAGGGTCTTGGAAAAATATTGAATCACTACAGAGGTTATATCAAAACTTGGTCATTTCAGGCAGTCCAGAGGGACTTTCTAAGGATGTGGATGTATTGACCCCGAAATCCTATATCGCCTTAGGCACACTATTACTAATGATTGGACTTTTGGTCTTTGAGGTATTTCCTGGGGCAATAGTTGCATTAGTCTGTGGTGGCATTATGATGTTGACGCGCTGTGTCCCTATTTCAAGCGCTTATAAAAACATTAGCTGGACCAGTGTAATTATGATTGCCGCAATGATTCCCATGGGCATAGCTTTACAAAAAACAGGAACTGCTGCGGCCATTTCCAAAGGCTTAGTCGATAGTCTAGGCGACATACACCCAATGGCCTTATTGGCAGGTATATTTTTAACCACGACCTTGTTTAGCCAAACGATAAACAACTCGGCTACTGCAGTATTAATGGCTCCCATTGCATTTATGGCGGCCACCTCACTTGGTGTTTCACCTAGACCATTTATGGTGGTAGTGGCAATTAGCGCATCAACCGCATTCTTGACTCCCGTTGGTACAACCACAAATGCAATGGTAATGGGGGCGGCGGGTTATAAATTTATTGATTATGTAAAAGTTGGCGGGCCTCTTTTACTGTTTTTCCTTATTGCCAGCTTGGTGCTGGTACCGCTTATGTGGCCCTTCTAAAAACTACAATTTAAAACATTAATGACATGGAAGTAATTTCGAAAAAACCAAGCAACGCTAATCTTGAAACATACGGTATCCATAATTCAAAAGCGCACTGGAATGTAGATGCCGAAACACTCCAAAAAATTACCATTGAAAAAGAAATGGGTACTGAAACTGAAAACGGCACGCTCTGCATCAATACAGGGAAATTCACGGGACGTTCTCCAAAAGACCGCTTTTTAGTGAAAGACGATTACACCGAAGACAAAATCTGGTGGGGTAGAATAAATAAACCACTTGATCCGGACAACTTTCAAAAACTTTATGATGAAGTTGTGAAATATCTTTCTGAAAAGGAAATCTATGTTCGGGATGCATACGTGTGTGCCCATCCTGAATATCGTTTGAATGTTAGAACGGTAACAGAATTACCATGGTCCAATTACTTCATCAAAAATATGTTTATACAACTAGAAGATGAAGAAATCGAGAATTTTAAAGAAGATTGGTTGGTGCTTTGCGCACCAGGCTATCAAGCCCCAAATCCGTCTGAATTCGGAATAAGACAAGGAAACTTCTCAATACTTGATTTTACTCGAAAGATTGCATTAGTTGGAGGTTCGGCATATGCTGGGGAAATGAAGAAGGGCATTTTTACTGCTTTGAACCTAATTCTTCCAATAGAAAGAAATGTGCTCCCAATGCACTGCTCTGCTAACGTGGGTCGAAAGGGTGATACTTCAATTTTCTTTGGACTTTCAGGAACTGGCAAAACCACACTTTCAGCAGATCCAGACCGAAAACTAATTGGTGATGATGAACACGGCTGGACTAACGAGAACATCATTTTCAACTTTGAAGGTGGCTGTTATGCAAAAACAATCGACCTAACCGAAGAAAAAGAGCCAGATATCTATCGCGCCATAAGGCCAGGTGCATTGCTTGAGAATATAGTTTTTAAGGAAGGGACTAAAGAAGTGGATTATTTTGATAGCTCGATTACCCAAAACACGAGAGTGAGCTATCCACTTAGTCATATCGATAATATACAGAAACCTTCTTACGCCGAAAATCCAAAGAATATCTTCTTTTTAACCTGCGACGCCTTTGGAGTTTTACCTCCGGTTTCAAAATTAACTCCTGGTCAGGCTGCTTATCATTTCATTTCAGGCTATACCGCTAAAGTCGCTGGTACCGAGGCTGGCATCACAGAACCTGTACCTTCATTTTCGGCTTGTTTTGGAGAACCCTTTATGCCTTTGCATCCAACGGTATATGCTGAAATGTTAAGCAAAAAAATGACTGAAGCTGGGGTTAATGTATGGCTCATCAATACGGGTTGGAGTGG
>JBCCOJ010000192.1:0-6475 GCA_039025415.1 Bacteroidota bacterium
CTAATTTTTCGCTATGCAACTTTAAAAATACGTGATATTCCTTACATCGGTTTGTTTTAAATTGCAGTAAACTCAGCTTTTTTTAGGATTTCAATTTAAAAATTCACCCCAAACTGAAACGTAAACCAGAATCCCTCTGCCCCATGAAATAGATTGGCAGTTCCAGAAATAGTTTCAGCAGCGGTTATCCAAAATCCGCCGCCATAATCATTATGCCATTTATCGGAGAAATCATTTTCAAGCCAAACCCGACCTAAATCTGCTCCACCAAACACGCCAATTTGAATTGGCAATGTTCCCGTTTTAATTGAATTGAAACTATATCTCAAATCACCGCTGGTCACTAAAGAATTTCGCCCTGTAAAACGTTCAGCTCTATAACCACGAAGACCATTTTGGCTACCAATCTGTGCTGCCTGATAGAACAAAAACCCGTCGCCAATTCTAAATTGGGTTCTCACATCAGTTTTTAGTACGAGTTTTCGATTCTTGGACAGTGAATTGTAAAATCCGATATCAGCATTAACATATCCAAAGGTGTTATCGGTATTTCCAAAATCTGTATTTACGCCCGCATGAAGCATAAAATTCATGCCCTTACTGGGATTAAGATTATCATCTGAACTTTCATAGTTAAAATCCCCTTCAATGGCACCAAACAATTGCCTATCGTAAAAATCTGTGTTTTCAGAAGGCATAAATTCAGTAATAAACCGACCGGGGGTATCCTCTATCTCAATCGCTTGAAAAATGGCCCGAACCCCGTAATCACTTCCAAAATTACCCTTCTTTAAAATTCCTGCCCGCGCTTCGTAAATACTAGTCTTAACACGATTGAAATCCAAATCCAGCTCATCATCCAAATTGACGGTTTCATTCCCAAAACCAAAGAAGTTGTTTGCAAAATTTGATGAGGTAAACAACCCACCTAAATGAAGGTTCCAATCGTTCATAATGTTAGAGAATTCGCCATCGTAGTTCAATGCAAATCCACTGGTTGCAAAAAAATAGCCGCCCTTAAAGCGATGTTGTTGCGAAAAAGGATTCCGCTGAAAACCTTTTGTGGTCGATACGTAAGATAGACCAAGGGAAATCCCGTCGTCTCCGTTAAAACCGATAGCAGGAGTTATCACCCCAGTTCTCGTAATGTTCTTTTTGTAATCAAACAAGTTAAGCTGATAAATGTCTGTAAATCGCTCGGCTGCACCCTTATTGACCTCAACCGTATTTTTTTTACTCTTATGATCGTAAAACTTCACTCTTCGACCGTTTTCAATAATATACTTATCGTTGTTTTGGCCACCGACAAGCCTTACAAATATTGGATTATTTGCTTTACCTGAGACCTCAAAAATATCATCATCATCTAAACCATAAATCCAAATCTCTTTCGTGGTTTCCTTATTCAAAACCCTATCAACTAAAACCTCTCCTTTTTTTCCATCCTTGATTCTAGAGATTTTTACATGGGTTTCTCCATCGGCAACTCGTTTGACCTCAATGTAATCATCCTTATCAGTTCCAGTTAAAATGACAAGTTCATTTAAAAAATTGTAGTACCTATTTGCTATGTCCAAAAGATTTCCCCGGCGACCCTTTAGTTTGGCCTTAATATCTTTCAGTGTAGCATCTTGAACCTCTTCGGGCACTTTTTTAAAAGCGTTATCAATAACATCATCAGTTATTCCTTCTTGGAGAAATTTAGCCTGTTTCAACCAAGTATCCCTTACTGCATTTTGCACCAGAATACGGTCTAACTTAACCCCTGCTGCATTCATCCAATCGATATGCTCAATATCATCGTCATAAACCTGTAATTGCTTTGATGCGCCAGCAATCGTTCTCATAACGTCAAGCAGCGCACCATCAAAATTTGAAAAGACTTGATCTCTATCCCTAGGTATGGGCCTATACAATTTATCTCCATTTTCTTGGTTGAATTGGGCCCAACGCCATTGGTCTTGGTGACGGTCCCAATCGCCAATCAACATATCAAATAATCGAGCCCTGACATAGGCATTTTCATCTATTTTATACTTCTCGTCTTCTCGGATTTTTTCAATTATGTCGTGCGTGCTTTCGATATCATCGGCATAACCAAAATTACGGTCGTCAGTATAGTTTTCTTCCGGGCGCTCTTCAATCATATAAAGTTCACCACCGTAATCTTCATTGTATTTGCCAAGATATTTGTGTTTGGGAATAAAGTACAGTTTTGGATTTGTATGGTAGATTTCCGCTGCATCCGATAAATCTGGTACCACCATAAACGCATAAGGGTGTGCCGCTGTATAAAAGTCGAGAATCAAGCCTTCAACTCTGGTTTTTTCGAATTGATCTTGGATATATTTATCCTTAAACAATACGGTCTGCAAGTATTGGGTCGCGCTTTTCTTGAGTGCTCGCATATTCAACTCGCGTCCATCTTTCATCTTCAATCTTAGCGACCTAGTCTGATGACCTCCCCCGGCTCTTACAATTTCCAAACCACCGTAAAGGGTATCCAAAGTAGCTACTTTCACATTGATATTTGTGCTATAAATGTCTCGATAATGGTCCCCCCAAACGGACTCAAAAAAACCTGATTTATCGGTTTGTTCGGTTGTGTAAATGGACGTTTCAACTTCTTGAGGAAATGTTTCAGGGATTTCGGAAACGTCATAGTCTTCAGTCGGCGGAAAGACCTCAGTAACAAATAATTGTTTTGGTTCACCATTTTCCTCACCGTAGAAAACCACCCAACTACTACCGTCTTCGTAGACTATTAGCTCAGCAAAACCTTGTTTTCCATACACAAACTGCCCGGTATTAGCCAGACTTACCTTGCTTTCCTTTGCACCAGCACCAGAAACAATCTGTTTTGTGCGCTCGTTTAAATTGTATTGTAATGTATGTTCATGACCGGAGGCAAAAACCAATTTGTCACTATCATAGGTTAAGGTTTCTATCCTATCCATCAATTCGTTGTAACGTTCATTATAACGATCTTGAATAGAAACTCCGCCCTGGGTCCTTATCTGGGTGATTAAAGAACCAATTACTGGGAGCGGGATTTTGCTTTGAAATGGGTAGAGGTGCTTTGAAGCTGCGTAAATCCCACCATGGGTGCTATTGGTGTACATAGGGTGGTGCATGGCCAAGATTATTGTTTTATTCTGCGCCTTTTTCAATTCGCCCTCCAACTCAATAAAGAAACGCTCCCTGGTTTTAATTTCGCAATTATCATTAACGGTTGGGTGGTCGTTCCAATTTTCTAAATACCACTCCGTATCAATGATAATAAGCTTTATGTTTTCAGTAATGTCAATATCCTCTAATGGGCAACCTTTCTCAGGTTGAAAGGTATTTTTACCAATTAGACTGTCTATATACTTCTCCTGCCTGCGCAGACCTTTGGGACCATCTGAATACCAATCGTGATTTCCGGGGATAACCACAACCTCACCGTCAAAGCCTTGAACAGCTAGACCGTGGGCATTCAAGGAGTTTTCGGCTTCTACTCTACCTTCTTCACCTTTTTTTGGCATGCCAGACGGGTAAATATTGTCCCCTAAAAAAACGACATAATCATCTTTGGTCTTCCTGTTTAAAATATGTTTGTTGAAAACGGTCAATGCCTTAGACATCCCTCCCATCGGAGATTTTCCCGCATCGCCAACCAAATAAATTGTTCGTTCAATTTTCTTGTTAGGGAGCTTATTCTCCTTATCCTTTTCATTTTTATACTGCGCTTCATAAGTAGCGCATCCACTTAGAAGCAGAAAGATGAATAAAATGAGTGCGTTTATGTTTTTCATAAAATTTCGTGTGTGTTCAATGGCCAAATTACTTGCCTATAACATTCAACTTTTTTCCCATAGACTATCTGTAAAAAAATGCTTGCAGTCCATAAAACTATGCTTGACTTTAAAATTGGTTAAACGGGCCAAGGTATCAATCTCATTTTGGTCGTATTTTTTGGAAAGTTCTGTCCAAATAAGTTCATTTTGGTCAAATTCCAATACTTTTCCGATTGACTTCAATTGAACTGCTTGTTTCTTAAGGCTAACCAAATAGCTTTTTACCTTCCCATTTTCTGGGTTATAATGGCAATAAAAATCGAAATCATCAATTTTAAAATCGGCGTCCAATTCCCTATTGATCCTAATCAATAAATTTAGGTTGAACCTTTTGGTTATACCCGCCCTATCGTAGTAGGCATTATGAATTATTATGGGGTTCTTCTTTAAGTCCATCCCAATCAACAACTTATCCTTGGGATTCATGGCGTCGCTCAGTAAGCGCAGCAAGTTCAAAGCACGTTCTTTTGGATAATTCCCAATATTTCCACCGAGAAATAGCAAAAGATTTGGAGTCTCTTTTTTTCTTATTTGCTTTAATACTTTAAAATAGTCCCCGGTTTTCGGTTCTATAGAAAGTTCGGGCAATCGATCTTTTAATTTCGCCTCGAGCATTCTGTTGGCTTCCTCTGAAATATCTATAGGAACGTAAGTGAAATTAATTTCATTTGATACTAAAAATTCCAGAAGTTTAAAGGTTTTGAAACCATCGCCAGCTCCAAGCTCGATGATATTGAAGGGTTCTGAAAACTCCAATTTATCAACGATTTGTTTAGCTTGTAAAGAGAGAATTTCAAACTCTGAATCAGTTAGGTAATACTCAGGCATATTCATTATTTCCTGAAAAATGCGGCTGCCATTATCATCATAGAAATATTTTGAAGGAAGGTATTTTTCGGTTGAAGTCAATCCTTTAAGGACATCTTCGGCGAACGTATTTATCATATTATTTTACTAATCTAATTCCTGAGAATTGCCATCTCATGTCAGGATGAAAAAAATTTCGGTAATTAGGTCTACTGTGATTCTGGCAAGTCGCTACCGATGCACCCCTTAAAACTTTCTGATTGATCATAAATTTTCCGTTGTATTCACCCAAAGCACCTGGTGCCTTTGAAAAATTAGGATATGGCAGATATGAACTACTGGTGTGTTCCCATAGCTGACCAAAATCAAAATGGTTAGAAGCAATTTCCCATTCAAATTCTGTTGGCAGTCTTAGTTTTTTCCATTCTGCAAAAGCGAAAGCCTCGTAGTGACTAAGATGCATAACTGGTTGTTTTGGGTTCACTTTTCCAAATCCATTTAAGGTGTAATTGCACCACTCTCCATCAACTTTATGCCAATATTCTGGAGCCTTTATATTGTTGTTTTTAATAAAATCCCAACCTTCGGCATGCCATAGATTGAAGTTTTCATAGCCATGATCTTCAATAAAATCGGTGTATTCTGCATTAGTCACTAATTGACTGGAAATCTCGAAATCATGAAGGTAAACTTTATGTTTGCCTAATTCATTATCATAACAAAATCCGTGTCCATCATGACCAATATTATATAGACCCTTGGAAATTTTAATCCATTCAGGGGTTTCCGAAACCTCGTTGATTTGAAGGCCATTCTTAAGACTAGGGAATGTAGGCTGATTTCCCAAAATATACTTTATATCATAATAAAAAAGTTCCTGATGCTGCTGCTCATGATGAATGCCTAACTCTATAATTTCTTGAGCTTTTTCATCAAAAGGCCCATCAAGAAAGTCATTCATCTCCTTATTTACAAAATCTCTGTACTCGTAGACTTTTTCAACGGAGGGCCTAGTCATTAAACCACGGTTAGGACGCAGAACCCTGCTACCAGCATTATTATAGTAGCTGTTGAAGAGATAAGCAAAATCCTGATCAAACACCTTATAATTTTTTTTAAAAGCCAGAAGGACAAATTGCTCAAAAAACCAAGTACTATGTGCTAAATGCCATTTTGGAGGAGAAACGAAAACACAGGGTTGTACTGAATAATCCTCAATTTTCAAATCTTGACAAATTTCTACAAATCGATGTCTCGTGCTGTTAAATTGCTCTTTAAGCATGTGTTACTATAAATTCAAGCTTTTAGGGAATCTCCCGTACAAATGAAAACCTTTAGTTGTAATTGCCTTGACCCAAAAGACTTTTTTTTATTGTTTTTTGAAGGGATAATTTACAAATTATTAATTGCACTATTTATAAAAATTAGCGAAAGTGAAGCCATCTTATTTTTTGTAATTTTGATTTAAATCTAAATTGAATTTTAATGGCTTCAGACCTTATCATTAAAACCAAGGACTTTGTTTTTGAACTCTTTAAAAATGAGCTCGAACCCACATTTCTTTATCACAATTTTAAACATACCGAACGGGTATATAAGAGTACAAAGGAAATAATCGAGAATTCTGAGGTTAGCGAAGTTGATAAACAAATATTGGAATTAACAGCTTGGCTACACGACACGGGTTACACAAAAGGTGCCGAAAATCACGAAGAACGAAGCGTAGAAATTGCGACCGAATTTTTAAATGGACAGAACGTAGATTCAAAAATTATTGAGGAGGTCAACAAATGTATAATGGCCACCAAATTCAATGACCAACCTAAAAC
>JBCCOJ010000193.1:0-6464 GCA_039025415.1 Bacteroidota bacterium
GTCAGGTATGACTTTGAATACTCATTAATAACCACGCGACTTAAAACTACTTCATTAATATGCTCAAAGGTGCTGTCTGTTGTGATTTTTCTAGTAAGCACATCTAAAGCGATATCAAGCTTTTGATGGGAATCATTAATGTTGGTAATTGCAAAAACTAGTTGATATTCTAACCAAGACCAGTACCAAGATGCGAGATAGAGTAGGAGCTTATGCTTACTTTCAAAGTATCTGTAAATTGAACTTTCATTAGAACCAATAAGTTTTCCTAGCTTTTTGAACGTGAAATTGTCAAAACCAATATCGTCAATAAGATGGATGCTATTTTGAATAATTCGTTTTCCCAAATCAGAGGATTGTGGGTCCTTTAAGAAGATTTTCTCGTTGATATCAATCTTAATATTTGATAGTATTGAATCCATACCTCAATATTTACACGCAAATATAATAGCGATACTATCAAATATTTTTTAATTAACAAAAGTTTAGAATTATAGCATATAAGTTAACTAAGCTTATCATAATGCCTTATATTTACGAAGGTAGTGCATAAAGCATTATCGTAAAAAATCCCAAAAAAAAGCATGGCAAAGTCTCAACAGACATTCAACAAAAGTGAAAAAGAGAAAAAAAGATTAAAGAAACGTGAGGACAAGCGCAAAAAGATGGAAGCGCGTAAACTCGAGAAAGAAAAAAATGATGGCACGGAAAATATTCCATTTGCCTACGTAGATCAATTTGGAAATTTGAGCGATACGCCGCCTGACCCCGCAGATAAAATTAAGGTGAAGGCTAAAAATATTGTTCTTGGCGTACCACCCAAGGAGGAGGGTGCCGATGAGGAATTTGACCCCATTCGAAAAGGTAAGGTCTCTTTTTATGATAGTTCCAAGGGTTTCGGTTTCATTATTGATAAAGAAGATCAAGAAAAATATTTCTTTCACGTAAGTGGCACCATTGACGAGGTTACCGATAATGATAATGTCGAGTTCGAGCTAGAAAAAGGTCAAAAAGGCTTAAATGCCGTAAAGGTGAAATTGGTATGATTTCGCGAAACAATACAATTAAAAAGCCAAATTCAAATAATGAATTTGGCTTTTTTATTGATTTTAAATTTTAATCGTCAAATCAATTGTTTTTCTGTTTGTTGATTTCATCTTGGAGCTGACGTCTTACCTTTTGCTCACGCTCCAGAGCAATTCTTCGGTGTTCTTCAAATTCTTCTTCGGTTTCAGCTAAAGATAATTTTGCTTGTTTGGTCACCGCATTGCTGTTCTTGAACTTATAAATGAAAAACAATAATAAAATAAAGAGTAAACCTATTATTGCCCACATTAATGAGCTGTAGCCACTCTTGCTCATTGGCATTCCAAACAGCGCCATACTATCCTTTTCCTCAATAGTACTATTCAACGTTGCTTGGGTATCAGATAGCTTTTCATTAAGCTCAGTGATTTTTGTTGCTTGCGAATCTACAACAGCCTGGGTTTTGGCCAAATCCTTTCTAAAGGCCTTTAAAGTATCCATGGTGTGTGCCTTTAAGGCATACATCCAGGTCTTTTTTATGACCTTAAATTCTTGATAGTTGTTGGATTTCTGGATAACGTACTCAAACTGGTTATCAACTGTACCATCGTTAAGGGATAATTGTTCCTTTTCTTGTGCTAAAACTGCAGTTGAAACTATTAGGCAAAATGCTGATAATAAAAGCGTTCTAAGAAAACTCATTTCGGTTGGATTAATCAATTTTGATTGGGCAATATAACAATTTTCTATTCATTGACGAGTTTATGTCAAGAAATAGTCCCACCAATGGCAGGACTTAATTCATATACGAAATAGCTTGTTTTTTAGACGTTGATGGTACTCAATTCTGTCGTATTTTGTATATCATTAGGGTCTAAGCTATATTGGTACAAGCCTCCATCACCAATCAAAATAAGATAATCACCATCCATTATGACATCAAAGGCATCTTTGTTTATTGAATGTACTAAGGTTGAATTATTAGGGTCTGAGACATCGAAAATCTTGACTTCATCATCACAAACAAATAAATAATCGCCGTAAAGTCCCAGTCCTATGGGTTTTGTCAAATTTCTAGATGAAATTAAAACGGGTTGCGTAACGGTTGTGACGTCGTAAATTTCCAAAACGTTGATTGTAGTGCCGCAGCCAATATCTGCATGAAGCGTTACAAAGGCGTGGGTGTCATTAGCCACAACAGGGTCACAAGCCGTGAAATGCTGAACACCTGAAAGATAATTTGGCTGTTCGGGATTATCAACACTATATATAAACATGCCGTTTTGAGAGCCCATATACATATAGTTTTTGTAATTGAAAATCGTTTCGATATTAAAACCTATCGGTACGGTATTGACCTGCACGGGATTTTCAGGGTTGGAAATACTAAAGACGTTTAAATCCTGGTCATCCACTACATAGAGATAGTCATCGTAAATGGAAAATCTAGCCAAGGAACCTCCTTCACCAGTGCTATTGTCTACTGCGTTGGAGCTGAATCCAGAGTCATTGTCTTGACTACAAGAGATTAAGAAAAATACAGAAAAGAGTATAAAAAAATGTTTCATGAGTTTATATTTTAGTTGTCTTCGGAAATTTGCCAGCCTACAATAATTTCATTTTCGTCAAGGTTCCAGAACGTTTGACCAAAGGGTGAACGTAATTGGGGGAAGGTATTGGCAATTCGTTTTTTGATTTCCAATGTTCCAGCTTGGGTGTCAATATCCAAGGCCAATAAATCAGTGGCGTTATTTACATAAACCGTTGACCCTTTAATTGACAAATCAGATGAGCCTAATACCCTTAAAAAAGCAACCGGCTCTGGATTGCTTCTGTCTGCGTTATCAATAATGTGGAAACCTTTGTCCTTTTCATTAATAAAGATAAAATTGTCCTTTACGTAAATCTTACCAGTATTCATCATGGGTTCAGGCGCTGTCTGAAAACTGGTGGTGGTTTCAAATTCCTCGCGTTGCATGATTATGGGTTCGTAAAAATCATTTGGCGGATTCACCGTGAGAGGGTCTTCGACATCATTGCCGCCAAGCCAGCAAGATTGGAGGGTCATTAGGCAACAAACAAGCCCGATTGTAGATTTAAATTTCATATGTTAATATTAATTGTTTTTCAAAGGACACATGGAACAGCCAATTATTATTCTTGTAGGTGATTGACAAATACACATGGCTGTTTCATTTGATTGATTTTTTGGATTGTTAATTAACATTTCCTATTAGATGCGGTTCAAACGAAATGGTTGCTTCATTAAATGAAAAAAGCTGTCCAAAAACCAATTTTTGTCACCTTGAATCCCCGCCTGCGGACGGGCAGGAAGTTCAGAATGACAATTATCTCAGTTTTAAGACAGCTTCAGTAGAGTACTGTAGAAGAGAATACTAATAATAAGTAAACCGTCTAACCTTAGCAATATACTTTGCCAAGCGAATAACTTGATGGCTATAACCATATTCATTATCGTACCATATATATAGAATGGCGTTTTTCCCGTCTTGACGAACTATGGTCGCTTTACTATCATAAATGGATGGCGCAGAACTACCAACAATATCACTGGATACCAGTTCATCGCTCAATTCGTATTTTATTTGTTCAACTAAATCACCCTCTAGTGCGTATTTTTTTAGAGTGCTATTTATGCCTTCTACCGAAGTTTTTGTTTCTAGTTCCAAATTCAGAATTGCCAATGAGCCATTTGGTACTGGAACCCTGATGGCATTTGAAGTCAATTTACCCTCAAAAGAAGGTAAGGCCTTGGTCACCGCTTTTCCTGCTCCAGTTTCTGTGATAACCATATTAAGTCCGGCTGCTCGACCACGACGGTATTTACCATGGAAATTGTCAACCAGGTTTTGGTCGTTGGTATAGGCGTGAATCGTTTCTAAGTGGCCATTTTTAACCCCAAAGGCATCTTCCATCACCTTTAGGATTGGCGTAATTGCATTTGTGGTACAGGATGCGGCTGAAAAAATATCAACTTTATCTGGATCGTGTTCCTTTTGGTTTACCCCGTGTACAATATTTGGAACTTCCTTACCCGGAGCGGTTAATAAAACCTTATCAACACCTTTAGCCTTTAAATGTCGGCTAAGCGCTTTTTTATCCCTAAAAGCACCGGTATTATCTATGACCAATGCATTTGAAATTCCGTAATTGGAATAATCAATGTCTTCTGGCGCATTTGCCGAAATCATTTTTACCGTGGTACCGTTTATCAATAGGGCATTATTTTTTGCATCAGCAATTACTGTTCCTGAGAAATCACCATGAACTGAATCATTTCTTAGTAAAGAAGCTCGTTTTTGTAAAATTGTTTCATCAATTGCACCTCGGGTCACGATAGCTCGTAATCTCAACTGACTGCCTTTGCCTGTTTTTGTCATTAATTCTCTGGCAACTAGTCGACCTATTCTACCAAATCCGTAAAGCACTACATCTTTTGGCGCATAGGGCTTCGACTTTTTAGCATCCTTTAATTTCCCAGCAACAAAATTGGTAGCATTGCTGTACGTTTCGTCTTCCAAATGGAATTCAAACGTCAATTTACCGATATCCAATTTGGCGGGAGGCAAATTCAAATCTTTTATAGCCTGTGCAATCTCAACAGAATCAAATATAGATATAGGCTTACCAACAAATTCGCCCGCATATTCATGTAAACTCAAAATATCACTAACAGTACAATTTATAAGCTGATTTCTGAATAATACAAGCTCAATTGACCGATCATACCATAAATCGTTTACAATTTTAATGAATTCTACGGTTGCTCGACGGCGATCTGCTTGAAACGCCAATTCGTTTTCATAAGTGTCTATTATTGACATTATTATATTTTTAAATTTAAACTAAATATAAAACCTCCCTTTTGGGGAGGTCAAAAATGCTCAAAAGCATTTTTTGGTGGGGCCAAAATTACAATTTTCAAACGTTTTCGTAAGCTTTTTTTGAATAAAAAAACCCTTGAAAATAATCTCATTTTCAAGGGTTTGGTTTTACGTTTTTAAATAAAATCAATCACGATTTGTAAAGTACACTTCCTTTTCCTCCATGCTGGTATCGGTGATGTATTTGAGCTTTTCTATATTATCGATAACATCTTTACCATAACGTTTCTTAAACTCGGCAATATCTTCGACGTTATTGATTTCCATGTCGTTAATTTCGGTTATGATTGTTCCTCTCGCAATCCCCAATCGTTTATAAAGAAAGACGTTTTCGGTTTCGGTAACCCAAACCCCTTTATTGATGTCGTACTTTTCCTTGAGCTCCTTCGGGAGATTACTTAATTCCATTTCAATAAAATCGATGCTGGTTAAATCACTTTTAGACAGCTTAACAGGGTATGTTCTTAATTCATCATTCCTTAGAATCTGGACATCTATAACATCATTTGGACTTTTAGACTTTAAGTACCCTTTTAAATCGGCAAACTTTGAAACTTCGACATTATCCAGTTTTTTGATGATGTCACCGGGCTTGATGCCTGATTTGGAGGCACCAGAATTATCCTCAACACCACTTATGTAAACGCCGTCAATTTGATTAAGCCCTTTTTCTATGGCTTCTGGTGAGTTTCTATTTAACACAGATACGCCCAGGACACCATACTGTACATCCCCAAATTCTACGATATCACTCACAATTTTCTTGGCAATATTGCTTGGTACCGCGAATGAATAACCAATGTACGAACCTGTTTGAGAGGTAATCGCAGTATTAATACCAATAAGCTCTCCCTTGGCATTTACAAGTGCACCACCAGAATTACCGGGGTTTACAGCAGCATCAGTTTGAATAAAGGATTGTGAATTTCTTCCCGACAAATCCCTTGATTTTGCGCTAATTATTCCTGCCGTGACGGTGGATGTCAAATTAAATGGATTACCAACGGCAAGAACCCACTCACCAACCTTGGCATTATCTGAGTTTCCGAATTCAATTGAAGGCAAATCATCGTCAGCGTCTATTTTTAAAAGCGCAATATCAGTATTTTCGTCAGTTCCTATAAGTTGCGCCTTGAAAACGCGATTATCGTTAAGCGCTATTGAAATTTCATCCGACCCAGCAATCACGTGATTGTTGGTAATAATGTACCCGTCAGGGGAGATAATCACCCCACTTCCAGTACCAACTTGGGTTCTTGGCTTTGGTGTTCTTCCGTAGAAAAAATCCTGTATGCTAGGAGTAGCAGAAACGATAGCGGTATTCTTAACGTGAACTACGGCATGTACGCTCTTTTCTGCAGCACTAATAAAATCGGGCGCTTCTATCGTTGAAAATGTATTCGTACTTGTGTTGAAGGTTGTCGGTATAATGGCAGGTGTTTGTGCCTGTATGGTCTCTTTGACATCCGATTGGTCGGTGTCAACAAAATATAGGTAGGATGATAAGGTTATAACTCCACCTAATATTGAAAC
>JBCCOJ010000194.1:0-6454 GCA_039025415.1 Bacteroidota bacterium
ATAAGATATTCTATGGTTTGAAGCAACGGTAAAAAAATACTCTACCCTCAACAAAATCAAGGATAGAGTATTACAATTTTCGGATTCAAACTAATTTTAGTTTTTCACGAATTTAAAGGATTGTACGCCATTCTCAGAAGATATTGTTGCAATATAAATCCCATTATTTAATTGGGACAGTCTAATTCTGTCTGAATTTCCAGATAATTTCTTTTCTGTAGATTTCCTTCCCAAAACATCAAATATTTCTACATGGTTTAACTGGGCAATAGTAGAATTAATTGAAAATATTTTATCAATTGTACTATAATGGTAAGTCAACTCGTTTTCTGAAAATGCTGAAACCGAAAGCTCTTCATCATTGATTCTAATATTATCAATAAACCCATCTC
Source organism: Bacteroidota bacterium (assembly GCA_039025415.1). Lineage (GTDB taxonomy): Bacteria > Bacteroidota > Bacteroidia > Flavobacteriales > Flavobacteriaceae > Psychroserpens. Next base: position 393 of record JBCCOJ010000194.1, read on the forward strand.
CCGCATTATTGTCATGAACAAATCTAAAGGCAGTAAAGTCAAAATCATTTAGCAGTACAGATGTTCCCGCTTGAGTATCATCAATAAAAAACGTAATGTCAGAATTATTAACTTCTGCTCGTAAATTGTACCAAGTATTGATTGACCAAGTACCAATATTGATTAAATTACCTGCTGCGTTTGCTACTTGAATATCTCCGGCAGGGCTAAAATCAATTACATACGTAAAGAAAGAATCGCCCATGGCATCTTGGCCTACTACACCAAATCTAAATCTTGAGCTACTCGCATCCTGCTGCGTAATATAGGCATCAAAGGAAATAATTGCTGTTGTATAATCTACCGGCGCGGTGAAATCATAAAACCCTCCAACAACTGGATTAGCTTGTGGTGGAAATGCCGTTTCTACGATAGTTTTGAGAGAATTGTTGCCATCAGACGCTTGTTCATTAGAAACGACCTGCCCGGTAACAAAACCGCCATTTCCATCACCAGTAGAAACCCAACCGTTTTGACCATTTATGTCGCCAAGGGTAAATCCTCCGGATGTCTCGAAAGAGAAAGTTTGTTGAGAATGACAAACTGCTAGAATAAAAGTTGAAAGTAAGAATAAAGTAATTTTCTTCATTATTAAGAATTTAAGGATTAATTAGCGGCAATGTAAAAAAAATATAATGCTATATCAGAAAATACCCTTGTTTTAACGTATTAATGGATTATATACAAATGCTGATAATCTTTATTGCTAAATTTGCAATCAATAATTCGAAAATTATAAATCCTGAAAATTACCGAAAAGATAAAGCAGCCTATAGCTTATGAGATGGAACTTTTTGAGCAAAAGTTCCTCCTCTCCATGCGCAGTAAGGTGGCTTTGTTAAATAGAATTACGCACTACATTGTCAATCGAAAGGGTAAACAAATGCGCCCCATGTTCGTGTTTTTGGTTGCTAAAATGGTAGATAATGGACAGGTTAGTGAACGGACCTATCGTGGCGCTTCGGTTATTGAACTAATCCATACGGCAACCTTGGTGCACGATGATGTTGTTGACGACAGTAACCGTCGCCGGGGATTCTTCTCTATCAATGCGCTTTGGAAAAATAAAATTGCCGTACTCATTGGTGATTATTTGCTTTCAAAGGGTTTGCTGCTTTCAATAGACAACAATGATTTTGATTTGCTTAAAATTATCTCTGTTGCCGTTCGGGAAATGAGCGAGGGCGAATTGCTTCAGATAGAAAAGGCACGCCAATTGGACATTACTGAAGATATCTATTACGATATCATCAGGCAAAAAACCGCCACCCTCATCGCAGCCTGCTGTAGTTTGGGTGCTGCTTCTGTTAAACCTAATTCATCACACGTGGAAGCGATGCGAAAATTTGGCGAACTCATAGGTATGGCATTTCAAATAAAGGATGATTTGTTTGACTACGGTAGTGAAGCCATTGGCAAGCCCACTGGTATCGATATCAAGGAGCAAAAAATGACACTGCCTTTGATTTACGTTTTGAATACGTGTTCTAAAGATGAAAAGTCCTGGCTTATAAATTCTGTAAAAAATCATAATAAGGATAAAAAGCGGGTAAAAGAGGTCATTCACTTCGTAAAAGAAAAAGGCGGTTTGGATTATGCTGTAAATAAAATGAAACTGTTTCAAGCCGAAGCACTGGAACTATTGAACACTTACCCTGAATCAGAATTCAAGCAATCACTTGAAATGATGGTAAATTATGTGATAGAGCTGAAGAAGTGAGTAAGCCCCTCCTAACCTCCCCAGAGGGGGAGGAACACGAGCTCGAATTTGAGTTTGAAACTTAAATACAATCTCAAGTTTTAAAAATAGTGTTAAATCAAAAAAGAGGAGAATAAATCTTTTACTACTAGCAGTGACAAAAGGATTCCATTGATTATTAATGTTTTAGATTGAAATTGTTTAAGAAGCGTTTTGGTTCCTCCCCCTCTGGGGAGGCTAGGAGGGGCTAATTTTTTACCACTCAGGCAACCATTTTAAAAAACTATGCGTCTATATAAATAGAACACCAAACCAACGGTATTTTGAAGGTCATTAGACTACATAACAATAATATGGCGCTTATCAAAAAAGCGGCAAAAGGCAAAAGACAAGCCCAGCATATTTTGTATGAAACATATGCTCCAAAAATGCTGAGCGTTTGCAGATATTTTATAAAGGATATTCAAAATGCAGAGTCAGTAATGTTGACTGGCTTTTTTAAGGCTTTCAAAAATTTAGGGACTTTTCAGGACAAGGGATCTTTTGAAGGCTGGATGCGAAGAATAATGGTAAGGGAAAGCATTTCTTTCTTACGTCAGCAAAAAACAATTGAGTTTTCAGTAGAGGAGAATGACTATTTTCATGGTAATTACGATAATATCAGCTCCAATATTGAAGTTGCACAAATACAGCAATTAATTGACAATTTACCGGAAGGTTATAGGTTGGTGTTCGTGATGTATGCTATCGAAGGTTATAAACACCACGAAATCGCCGGCATGTTAGAAATTTCTGAGGGCACATCAAAGTCACAATTATTTAAAGCTAGACAAATGCTTCAGAAAGAAATTAAGAAATTAAACACAAATAGTTATGGCGCCAATTAAATTTGAAGAGCAAATAAAGCAGAAGTTGGAAGCGCGCAAAATAGCACCTTCAATTAGCGCTTGGGAATCTTTAGAGAAAAATTTAGAAAAAGATAAGCGAATCAACAGAAAGCGATTTTGGTATATCGGCCTTGCAGCCAGTATTATTGGGTTGTTTTTGGCGAGCGTGATATTTTTTGGGTCAAATCAAGAAAATTCCAAATCAATAATAGTTGTTGAAAACGATAAGGAGAAAACTAATACTACCAAAATAATCAATGAGGAAATAGCTGGTTCAAAATTGGATAAAGCGGTAAGCGATATTGCTGAAAAAGTTGAAAATAAGATTCTTGACGAGAATGATGAAGCGCAGTCTAACGGAATTCTTGGTTTCTCCAAATTAGAGGATGACAAAAAGTTAGCCAATAGTAAAGAATCGAAGATTTTGGAACAAAATTCTGAACGTTTATATGTCAAACCCTTAACAAAAATGTCTGAAGAAGACCTTAAGGTTATTGACGTAGTTGCCCAAATTATGGAGCTAGAAAATAATTCTGGAAAGGTAACGGACAGGGAGATTGATAGTCTTCTTAAACGAGCAGAAAAAGATATTTTAAAGCAAAGAATTTTTAAGGAAACTACAAGAACTGTAGATGCCAATGCGCTACTTCAAGACGTTGAGGAGGAATTGGATCAATCGTTTAGGGCCAAGGTATTTGATGCTTTAAGATCCGGTTACGAAAGGGTTAAAACCGCGGTCGCCGATCGTAATGACTAAATTAATACCCGCTTCTATATCAGACGAAGCTTGAGCGAAGTTTGAAAGGTGGGTATCTCTAAATTCAATTTCTTATAACATTCATCAATTAAAAATCGAACATTATGAACACTATTACGAAGTATGTGGTGCTTATCATCTTGTCCCTAATCGCGACTGGGATGCAAGCTCAAAACACTGAAAAAAGCCTTGATTCAACCGAGACAGCAGATGTGAACAGTAGAGTTGCAGCGCTATTAAAACTAAAGGAAAGTATCAAGGATGAAGAGCGTGACTTCTTGAAAAAAGAAGTGGAGAATATTAATAAGCGCTTGGAGGCGAATGAAATTACTAAAGAAATAGCCGAACAGCTTAAAAAGGAAGCTGCAGAAAAAAGAGCACTCAATATTGAAGATCGGCTTGCCATTGTAGACAACAAAATTGCCCTAATTAAACGAAACGGTGACTACACCGAAGAATACTCTTTCGATACCGAAAACAGTAGTTTCAAAATTAGTTTTGGTGGTGATGGAGATAACTTCAGCTTTATTGACATCAATAAAAAAAATAAGCCAAAAAAATACGATCGACGCACTACGTCTGACCTAGTATTCACCATAGGTGTCAATAATGCGCTTATTGATGGCCAGGAATTAGGGGATACCTATAGTGTTTTAGGCTCAGGGTTTGTTGAGCTTGGATGGTCTTGGAAAACTAGGCTGTTGAGTAATTCAAATGCAATTAGGCTTCGCTATGGCTTTTCATTTCAATGGAATAAGTTTACCCCAAAAGACGATAGGTATTTTGTACAAGACGGAAACACGACCACCTTAGAGACTTTTCCAGGCAATCTTAATGAAGCAGAATTCAGAATTACGAATTTAGTGCTTCCGGTATTCTTTGAATTTGGACCATCTAGAAAAATTGAAAGAGATACCTATTTCAGATACACCACTCGCAGACAATTTAAGGTCGGGATTGGAGCTTACGGTGGCTTTAGAATTGGCACCCAGCAAAAGTTACGCTTTAAAGAAGATGGTGATCGAGTTAAACAAAAGACCCGACGTAATTTCAATGCCACAGATATAGTTTACGGTCTACACGGCTATGTAGGTGTTGGAAATATCAGTCTTTTTGCAAAGTATGATTTAAATACCGTATTTAAAGACCAAGCGATCGACCAACACATGGTATCCATGGGAGTACGATTCGACTTTGATTAATAAACGAATCCGTCATTTTTTTAAAAGCGCTTGGTAATTGTTTCAGGCGCTTTTCTTTTTTTAAAATTAATAGTTTAAACTAAAATGTTAGATTACGTACTTTTGAAGTTCCATTTTATTTATTTTGATTTCAAAATCCACCATAGATCAAGTATTTGAAACCGCCCGTGTTGAGGAGGTTATTGGTGATTTTGTACAACTAAAAAAAGCGGGAAGTAACTTTAAGGGATTAAGCCCATTTACAGATGAGCGCTCCCCGAGTTTTATGGTCTCTCCAGTAAAGCAAATTTGGAAGGATTTCTCAAGTGGAAAAGGGGGAAATGCAGTTACATTTCTAATGGAACATGAGCATTTTACCTACCCCGAAGCCATAAAATACCTTGCTAAAAAATACAACATTGAAGTCGAGGAAACCGTACAGACTGACGAGCAAAAACAGCAAGCCGATGAGCGCGAAAGTATGTATCTCGTCAATAAATTTGCCCAAGACTATTTTCAACGTATAATGCTGAAAACAGACCAAGGTCAAGCCATTGGTTTAAGCTATTTTAAAGAACGAGGTTTTACCAATGAAACCATCAAAATATTCGACCTAGGTTATTGCCTTGATGATTGGCAAGCGTTTACAGACGAGGCGTTAAAGAAAGGTTATCAATTGGAGTTTCTTGAAAAAACTGGGTTGACCATCGTAAAACCCGATAAGAAATTTGATAGATTCAAAGGTAGGGTCATGTTCCCCATCCATAGCATGAGCGGTCGTGTCCTTGGATTTGGTGGTAGAATTTTAAAAGCTGATAAAAAAGCGGCAAAATATCTTAATTCCCCCGAAAGTGAAGTTTATCATAAAAGCAAGGTGCTTTATGGGATTTATCATGCCAAGCAATCTATCGCCAAGGAAGATTGTTGTTATCTCGTTGAAGGCTATACTGATGTCATTCAATTTCACCAAACCGGGATTAAAAACGTGGTCGCCTCTTCTGGTACTGCGTTAACACCAGAGCAGATACGCTTAATTAATCGACTTACCAACAATATAACCGTACTTTTTGATGGTGACGCCGCTGGCCTGCGTGCGTCTTTGAGAGGTATTGATTTAATTTTGGAACAAGGCATGAACGTTAAGGTCTGCACGTTCCCCGAAGGTGAAGACCCAGATAGTTTCGCAAAACAGAATACACTTGAAGAACTTACAGAATACCTAGAATCCAATGCCACCGACTTTATTCAGTTTAAGGCGTCAACTTTGATTAGAGAAGCAAATCAAGACCCAATTAAGAAGGCTGAAACAATTCGAGATATTGTAAATAGTATTGCCAAGATTCCCGACCAGATTAAAAAGGAAATTTATATTCGTGAATGTTCGCGCATCATGGACATTAGCGAAGAGGTCTTATTTAGCACCTTGGCCCAAATCGATAAAAAAACTGCTCAGGAAGTAAACAAAACCTACAAAAAAAAGCAGCAAAAGGCGTTTGAAG
>JBCCOJ010000195.1:0-6424 GCA_039025415.1 Bacteroidota bacterium
CCATAAACCAATGTTTTAAAATCCATTACGTACAATTTAAAAATACTTTTAATACGCCTACCCTAATATTTGAACCAAGAGCAATTAAATAAGGAAAAAAGAAAAACTAAACCACTTACAACAGTGGAATGGTGGAGTTTTTTTATTTTTCCTGTAAATCCAAACTCCCTTCTAAACTCCAAAAGTGCGAATCAAATTGAATTCGAGCGATTCAAAAAGTTTGGCTTTGAAAAGAAAATGAATCAAGCAAGAACTGCTCAAATGGCAGGAGTTCTGTTCTACATTTTCCTAATTATCGTGATTATCATTTTTAAATGAAAAAGCATTGGATAAAATAGGGTAGTTGGTCAAAATAAAGCTAGAAGTCATTATTTTTATAGGGTTAATCAATTCGAAAATAGAAATCAGTAATTTGTGTTTAAGTTAGATTTTATAACCGGTAAATCTTTGACAAAAACATTTTTTTGGGTGCAAGGATTTCTAAATCAAATTAAAATGAGAAGACATTTAATATTTGCAATTTTCATTTTAACAGTAATTACTAATGCATTTGGACAAGATTATAGCCTGTATTCAAATGACACTATTTTGATAAAATCCAAGTATTTAGAAAAGAACATTACATTAAACTTACATTTACCTGAAACGCATCCGTTTTCTGCAGATTCAACAACATATCCAATTACAATTATTTTTGACAGTCAACACGAACGTACTTACCCACGAATAATTAGCTCCTTTGACCTGCTTACGAGTGAAACGCAGATTCCCGAATCCATAATAATTGGAATGCCATTCAATATTGAAACAAGACGATATTTAACATCTTCACAAAAGAATAAAAATGATAAATACTCGGGAATTGAAAAAACTGAACTGTTCTTGTTTTCAGAACTTATCCCAAGGCTTCAGAAAGAATTTAAGGCTAATGATTTTATTACGGTAATTGGTCATTCACGCACTGCTTTTTTAGTCAATTATCTAACGTTTAAACAAAGCAATAAAATCGATATTGCCATTGCATTAAGTGGATTTTACAATAAACCATTATTGGTTTCAGTTTTTCAAGAATACATTAGTAATAATACCAACTTCCCTAATAAGTTTAGATATTACTTTACAGCAGGTAATACCCAAGAGGAAGAAGGCTATTTAAAAGAATGTAAATCGGTTTTCAATTATATTTCCTCAAATAATACAGCGTCAAATTTTAAAGGATTGTTTTATCAGAACGATAATGCTAATCATATGACAAACTATTGGGTTTCTATTCCAACTGTTTTAATAGATGCTTATGCCGACTATAATGCCATTTTAAACAATTGGTTTTACGGTAAACTTGAAAAAGAGATTGGCAATCCAATTCATGAATTTGAGACTGATTTAGTTGATGCAGGAAAAAAATTAGGTTTTAACTTTAATCCAAACCTAACCCATATCTTTTCTCTAGCAAGCAGCTTTGGTTATGGTAAAAAAGATTTTGAATCTGCAATTAACTTTATCATGTTCGGAAAAAGATATTACCCAGATTATTTAGATTTTGACTTAGAACTGATTCAATATTACAAGCTGCTCAACAAACCTGAAATTGCAAAACAATACGAATCTCAGTACGTTTTAAAAGTGAAATCAAGAAAAGATATTAGTGAGAATGAAAAAATGGAATTATTAAAAAATATTCAGAATTAATACCACTCTTGGTAAGGATGCCATTGGGACAAATTAGACAATTAAAGCCTATTGAACCATTTTAATTTAAAAATGAAATCAATTCTTGAACTACAAAAACAAGAAAAAAGGCTTTCTACTCAAAAATATAAAACCGTCGAAGGAGAAGAATTTTTAATGGCCAAAAGAAAATTTAAATAACATCCTAAAACCAAAGGCGACCAAAATAATAGCTCTACAGAAATTTAGATTTTCATTAAATCACAATTCATTAATTTCGCGCTTCAATTAAATTTCTAACACATTCAAATTTTACCCGTGAAGATTAATTATTACTTAATTACTGTATTATCCTTATTTCTATGTTTAAGTTGTTCAGATGATGATAATGACAATCCAGACAACAACAATAACAACACCGATATTTTTGTTCGGTTTACTGCCAATGGAACTGATTATGACTTTCCAGACCCAGCCATTGCCCAATCTGCAAATACAACTATCAATGGAAGTCTAACCGAAAATGGTGTTATTACCGAAAGTATTTCTATTTGGTTTCCTAACGGTTTTACAACTGGTACATTTCAGTTCACTGGCGACTTTGGTGATCCGGGAGACTACAAGGTTTTTTATGATTCTGTAGACTTAGGAATCGATGGTTTTGCCCCAACCACTGGAGAGGTGACCATTAGCTCCATTTCCAACGGATTCATTGAAGGTACTTTCTTCTTTTCAGGTATGGATAATGGGGTGAGCGTGGACGTGACAAACGGAACGTTTAGAAGTTTTACTTTAGATTAAAATTTAAGAAAAAGCAAGTGAGGTAACTAACAATCCATCAACGCTTTCCAATCATTTAGACTAAACTATAATTTATATGAGCCCATGTCATCGCGACATGGGCTCATAATTATTTAGTTATGATCTTGACATTTTAAGTGGCAAAATAGAACTCGAGTCTAAAAACAATTAAGATCAGTCAATTAGGTCAAAATTCCCTATCTTGTTTTGTATATTAGTTTCAAATGGAGAAAAAATGCCCAGAATGCGGTACACGAATAATTGGTCGCGCAGATAAGAAATTCTGTAGTGATGCCTGTAGAAATTCATTTAACAACTCCATCAATAAAGACAGCAAAAAACTGATAAGAAATACCAACAATAGACTGCGCAAAAATTATCGCATTCTGGAAGTTCTAAATCCCAATCAAAAAACCAAATGCTCAAGGGGAAAGTTGATAGAAAATGGGTTTGATTTTAACTACTTTACAAACATCTACAAAACTAAAGCAGGTAAAATTTATTATTTCGTTTATGACCAAGGTTATCTTCCACTTGAAGATGATTATTTTGCCTTGGTCAAACGTGAGAGTTGATGTAACATTTCAGCTGTTAAAACTACCTATTCTTAATTAAAGCTTGCTCTATGGAACCCTTTTATATTTTTCTTATTGCCTTACTGGTTATGGGTATTATAGCCTTTCTAAGCTATTATTTTAGTGGCAAACAGGTAATCATTAGAACCTTATCGAAAATAAAGCTAAAACCAACTTCAAGTCTAAAAACAAATGAGCTCTCAAAAGTCTACGGCAAAGCACTTCACGTCCAAGAGCCTTTAATTGCTCCATTTACACGAAGAAAGTGTGTGTTTTACCAAATGAAAATCCAGCAAAAGGTAAGTTCGGGTAAAAGTTCGCGTTGGAAAACCTTAGTAAGTGAAGAAAAGTTTCAGGACTTCTTTGTTGATACGAGTGGGGATTTTGTTATTGTTAAACCATCGCAGCATCCTAAAAACTACGTTTGTCAATTGGTGAAAGATAGGACGCAAAACTCTGGGACTTTTAATGACCCAACTCCAGATTTTCAAAAACTCCTGAAAACTTATAACATTAAAAGTGAAACGTTTTTCGGTTTCAACAAGAGACTGCGCTATGAAGAGGGCATTATTGAAATTGGAGAGAAAATAACGGTAGCTGGTATCGCAAACTGGAAAACATTGAACGAACCCATACCCGAATATCCCTATTCAAAAATAGCAACTCTGGAAAGCGGTGTAAAACAGAAAATAATCATCACCGATATGAAAGAAGTCATAGAACAAAATAAGGGAAGAAGATAAATCTACTTCCAGTTTTGTCCCTTAAGTTCAATCGCTGCCTTTAGAATATCCTTTTGACTAATTTGGCCTACCAATTTCCCATTTTCTACAATTGGAAATCGTCTGATTTTTGACTCCAAAAATTTATTGGCCGCATCAAAAACATTCATGTTTCCATCAATGGTCTCCACGTTTTTGGCCATGCGGTTTTCAACAATATGCTGTTCCATTGGCATATTGTAATAACGGCTTTCGCTAATTTGTTTCAAGCAATCACCTTCAGAAATAATACCAATAAGCTCGTGCTTTTCGTTGACCACGGGGCCACCAGAAATTTTGTGTTTGATTAAGGTTTGTATGACATCCTCAATTTTTTGCTCAGGACTAAAGGTCACTAATTTTGTGGTCATAAAATCACTCACCTTAAATGCAGAGCTTTCTGTACTTGTTGATTGTTGCTTGCGCGCGCCTTGAAAACTTTTTATACCCATGATTACCTATGTTTAAGATGAATTCCTAAGTTACAGAAAAATCGTGAATCTTTTATCATCAAATCAACATTGACCTTTTGTAACTTCGAAAAATCAATAAATGCTTTAAATTTTGTATTTAAAAATCTGTATCATCGGCTGTGGTTGGCTTGGATTACCCTTAGCCGAACATCTTGTGCAAGCAGGGAATTCGGTAAATGGCTCCACTACCTCAGTTAATAAGTTGAATGTACTCAAGTCCCAAGGTATTTCGCCCTTTTTAATTAAATTTTCCCCGAATCATATCGACGGAAACATTAAGGCCTGTCTAAACGGCTGCAAAACCCTAATTCTAAATATCCCACCAAGGCTTCGTAAAAATCCTGAACAGGATTACGTTGCAATGATGCAGTTACTTATTAGGCATATTGAAAGCTCGACCATCGAAAATTTAGTATTTATAAGCACGACGTCTGTTTATGAGGACACCACCGAAATTCCCACAATTAGCGAAACTTCAAAAACCTCAGACTCAGTTACGGCCTCCAAACTTTTAAAAGTGGAAGAGTTATTTACGGGCAACCCTAATTTCAATACAACAATTCTGAGATTTGGCGGTCTTATAGGTAAGGATAGACACCCGGCAAAATTCCTATCGGGAAAATCCGGAATTAAAAATCCAAATGCCCCTGTAAATCTAATTCATCAAAAAGACTGCATATCAATCATTGAAAATATTATAAATAAAAGTATCTGGAATGAGGTTTTCAACGCGGCATATCCTGCTCATCCCACGAGAGAAGAATACTATACCAAAGCGTGTAAAGAATTAAATCTACCTCTTCCAAAATTTGACCAAAGCAATACTAGTAAAGGTAAAATTATAAGTTCTGAAAAATTGGCAAGGATATTGAACTACCGCTTTGAACAGCCAATCAACAATTAGCAGATATTTAGGAATATATGTCAAGTTTTTTGTTAGTTTTGGCGCGATAAAAATGAAAACGATGAAGCGAATTATTTTAGTTTTAACGATTCTTTTTGGCTTTACAGTAGGGGCACAATCAAACTCTGAGCTTGTAAAGCACTTTGAGAATTATTACCGACAGATGAAAAACCAAGGCGATGCCCAAGGGGTAATTAATGCCATGACCCACCTAAACATTTTAAAACCAAGTCAACAGCGATTAGACACCTTGGCGTACATTTATGCCTCTGAAGGCAGAAATCTTGAAGCCCTTAATACTATTGGTATTGAAAAAGGTGCCAATGATTCTGATATGAATATTGAAGTAAAGGCCATTGCCCTAAAAGCGGTCAACCAACCTGAACGAGCTTTGGTGTTTTATGAGGAGTTATTTACCCGTAAACCAAATCCTTATTTGGCTTATGAAATTGCAGACTTGAAAATACAGACACAAGATTTAGCTGGTGCTAAGGCTAAGGTAGAATATGGCTTAGTTAATGTAAAAGACGATATGAAGCGAGCCTACTACGAGTCTCAGCAACCATACGAAGTGCCCTTAAAAGCAGGTCTTACCTATATGAAGGCGCTAGTCGTTTTCAATTTGAACCAAACTGATAATTTAGATCAAGCCATTGGTTTGATGAACGAGGCATTGACCTTGGCCCCAAATTTTAGGCTTGCCAAATTAAGTAAGGATGCTCTGGAGGCAAAAAAGAATCCGCCGGCAAAGGCAGGCGAATAAAATCATTTAAACTACTTCGCGTATTTTAAATGATAAGCATAAAGCAAAAGTCCGACTAATCGTCGGACTTTTGCTTTATGTAATATCTTAAAAACCTTTTACTCTGTTTTGTCGGCTGTTGCCCCTTTTTCCTCGTCCTTGCTAGCGTCCTTGAATTCCTTAATACCGCTACCAAGACCTCTCATTAATTCTGGAATTTTCTTTCCTCCAAATAACAGTAATACGACGAGCACAATTAAAATTATCTGCCACGCGCCAATCTGTAAAAATATTCCTAATGTCATCATAACAACTCTATTTTGATTTGCAAAGTTAATAATAATGCATAATAATGCACATTTAAGTAAGTTAAATATGTTTAGACTTTTTGAGTATGAAAAGGTTTATTATGTTAGGATTATTTTTAATTATGGGTATTTCATAGCACCGTGGTCAAGAATATTGTTGGTATTTTAATTAATTTTGTTAGATAATGGCCA
>JBCCOJ010000196.1:0-6314 GCA_039025415.1 Bacteroidota bacterium
GAATTAATGTCTTTTTCAGATCCTGACAGTTTAGCCAAATGCTGCAATTCCTTTGGAGAGGGATTAATGGTCAGCATGAAAAACTTAGAATCGTTTTTACCTAAATGTTTGTTTTGTCCATCTAACAATTGTTGTGCTGAACTTTGATTTATACGTTCGTTATCTTGGTTAAAAAAATGCTCGTATTCTGACGGGGATTTATCTTCATTTTCCTTAGAAAGATAACTCACCAATGCTGCTGAACTGCCCTTATTATTCAGCTTAGATTTTCCAATCGATTTTTGAATTTTTACGAACATTAAAGCCTATTCATTTTTTGGATTAAAAGGTCAATTTTTTGATTAAAATAAAACGGACTATAAGCTACTTTTTCATCGTTTCTAATTTGAACATTTTCCCCCTTTTCCTTTATTTCATAAATCAGACTTAGGATGTCCTTTTTTCTATTTTCATCGACCTTATGGACTATCTTTTCAATAGTCTCTTTTTCAATTTTAATTTCTGGTTCCGGCAGTGGTTCAGTAGTATTGCTTTCAAAATTTTCTTGCGCCAACATATCCAAACTCTTTTCAGAAAATGATTTTATCGGTATAAAATATTGCTTTTCTAAAGCCCTTAATATTTTGATCACGGCACTACTTCTATCTTTCACCAGTTTGGGTATATTTTCAACAGAAGTTTCAATATCAAAGTTTTCCCGTTCCACAAATTCATTCAGTTTTCTAATGTATTTATCAAAGGAAAGCCCCTTCTTTAGTTTTTCTGTTTTTTGTTTTGTTTCTTCTGAAATTCGTATTGTTGTAGACATTTTAAAAAAATTCTATTATCCTATAAATCAATATTTTAAGCTGTAAATGTAGATATGATATTTACAAAATATCTACACTTATATCTACTTTAGAAATGTAAAACGCTAATAATCAATACTATAATGGAATAGAACAGTACGTAAGTACAGTTCCTGCTTGCTCATTCCATTCTCCATTTTTTTTTCTCAAAAAAAAATGCCTTTACATTTCGTCAAATAACTTATTCAAGTCAATACCATTTTTACGAAGCCATTTGAAATATTTAGCGTACATATTCTTTGAAAAGTTGGTTTCGATTTTATAGATGGTTTTTTCATGTACGCCAATTTCCTCTGCAATCTCATGTACCTTTTGTCCATTCGATTCTTTGATTTTATTTCGCAACTCACGCAACATAGGCTAGGCTCTTAAAATCAAAAGTAGCCATTTGATTACTAATAAAAAAATAGGAAAGCAACTCTTTAAGCTCTGCTTAAAAATCGGGTTTTTTCTCCTCTGGAATTAGAAAATTTTAAAAGAGAGAAAGCTGTGTTTTTTGGATTTCTTCTACGGCTTTTTCCTTCAAATATTTTTGCCATTGTTTTGATTTACTGGCCTTGTCCAAACCGTCTAAAACTATCTTCTCAAAAGTGGTGTTTTGAAGCTCGTTTTTGTAGAGCCAAATGGAACGGTAGCCCGTCTCGGTTATGGGTAATTTTTCATCACATCTAACCTCTAAATGAGAAACGTCTGCAGAGGCAAAGTAATTTGGTTTAAAGGTTAGTTCAATTTCTATGTTTTCCCATGTAATTTTTCTGGTGATCACTTTTTCCATGACAGGTATTTTTAAGATTAAAGAATTGCTTACACGGATGAACAAAGCAGTTCTTTAATCGGAAAATTGTCATACTGTAAATACCATAGAAAAATTAGGGGATTTGTATAGAAATTACCTTTTATCGAATTGTAGGAAAATTACTTGTGGTTGCGTTTTGAAAGTCGTTAGTTTAAGGTAGGGAATAAAAGCTGAAAGTTAATGCAGCCTGAAATTCTGTACCATCCAGACTAACTTTATTAATCGTTAATAAATTGGATTCATTCTACTGGGTCGGAATCGGAAACAGGCTGCTTTTTTTCATCCAGAAGAAAATTAAGGACAATGATTTTTTGGTTCAATTGTTTCCTTTTGAGATAGTTCCATTTATGGGTAGTGGCCAAACTGTTTTGGCAAATCACAATAAGGTCGTTAATCGCCTTTCTGTTATAAGCACCGTTATGTTTGAGAATGGCAATCATCTTCGCCACAGACTTCATATTTGGTGTTGGGCTTTCCATCGTAGTAGTAACGTTTGTATAGGTGATTTCTTATAGAATCGTGGGTCAATCAACCCACATTTCGACAAAATACACTAGGCTAAAACCGAACCTTTTTTGTATATTTGGTATGCCGCTCTGACGTGGTGTCAACGGCAACTCACGGAATGTGAAAAGAAAAGCACTGGCGTTAGTTGGTGCTTTTTCATTTCTAAAATAACCCGAAACAATCCCCTCTCGACTACACTTCCCACCCCTGTATAGCGCAATACATTTTTTCGGCCAACTCTAAATTTTTTTTCTGAAAGTCGCTTAAATCGGCTTAAAATCGTCTGTATAGTACTTTACAGATTTTTCTCTATTCCAGAGGAAAAAAAACCTCGGGGTTTGGGGCAGACAGCCCCAACAGTGCGGAGCACTTAAAAAAAGCTTCGTGCAACGTCCTTATTAATAGTTTACACTACTGTTTTAAATTCTTATACTGTTTTATAAGACTGTTTCAAAAGAGAGTTTAAGAAAATCGAAAAATTGGAAAAATGAAATTTTAACTTGTTGTTTATCAATATATTATGAATCATTTTTCGGGTAAATATTATTACTAAATTCGGGGGGAATTTATTGATAATTCGGGGGGAATTTATTGAAAAGGATAATTTTGTCGGGGGGAATTTATTTTGGTTTTTCTGATTCGGGGGGAATTTATTTTGTTTGGAGTCTAAAAAATCATAAGTCATTGAAATACATGGTTTTATGAAAATAAAATGGGGGGAATTTATTTTCTAATCCTGTTAAATTCTGTTGATAACCCCTTAATAAGCTATTATTCTTTCGGGGGGAATTTATTGAAATCCAGTTTTTCGGGGGGAATTTATTCAAATTAGATTGGTGCATTTTGTAAATATTTAAAAAACAACATCTTAGAAAGTAAGTTTAGGGGGGAATTTATTTTATAAGGTGGAAATTTTGCTCTATCCATATTGTTTTCTACTTGAAAAATTCGGGGGGAATTTATTGAAATGTCATTTGTTCCCAATCTTCTTTAGATAGGCCGTATAAGCTGCGGTAAATCGCTTTACCAACTCATCCCCTTTAACATCTTCTGTCCACGATTTTTTGTTCATAGTAAATAGCTTGTTCATCTTATCATAGCCGTATTTTTGAAAGACCGTTCTCAACATTACAACTTGCTCTTTGGTAAGAGCGTGCTTCTTTTTGAGATACGTCATTTTGTACTTAATCTTACTGTACTCAACATCTTCTTTTTTGTTCTCTTTGAGTTCTGGCAAGCCTTTGTTGAAACGCTGAACATTAACACGGTTCTTGTTTTTGGTGTCCTTACTATAACCAAAGCTGACATCCCCCCATTTGTCAATATCACTTTTTAAATTCTTCAACAGATAACGGTCTAGATCGCTGTAGGATTTATAATTGGTAGCGAACTTGTCATTAAACCAATTGAGACTAGGTTGGGATGCTCCATTGGGCAATGTTGTTAGCCAACTGTAGAACACCGCTGAATTAACGCTTGACGTTTTGAAGAAAATACTTAACAGGTGGGTGTTAAAGCTAGGGTTGATATTTAAGAAAGCATGATACCAATAGCTATTCATGTGGAACGTAACGGTTCTCCTACTGTGGTTGAAATTCGGTTTTCCTATAATAATCCCACCCCCAATTTCCATTTCCTGACCGTTTCCATTAATCAGTTTGTGGTACTCGTTATCGTAGTTTACCAAAAAATCAAAAGAATCCTTTAATGGCTTAATACTCGAATAATTTTCAGGGAGAAGTGCAGTATAATTGAAGGTAAACTTAATCAAGGAATCAGCTTCTTTCAAAAACTCATTATGGAAAAGGTCAAGCTGCTGCGGCTTCTCTAATTGGTCGTGCTTAATCTTAGCTAGTATAGAAACAATTATCCGTATCGTATGGATGGAAATTTTGTTCTTCTTGGCATTTATGATGATGTCCTGAATTATTTGCGAAACCCTTATTATGTAGGGATTTCTTCCATCGTCTTTTTCATAGACCTTAATTACGTTTTGTTCTTCCATTATTGGGTTGGTTTTGATTGAACGATACTATGGAACTCTTTTGTACTCATAAATGGATTTATCATATTTTGTGTTGCTAGAGTGAACCCTAAAATGGTCTTTTTCATCCTCTAGGATTTCCCCGCTATTAATTTCTTTAGTATCGCCTATTTTATAAATCTTTACCATTTGGTCATACTGCAGCCAATAGGCTTTCCTTATGCTTCTGGGTCTCTTGTTGCATTTCAAAAAAGGTTTTGACATTCCCTTTCAGTGTTTCCAGTTCCGCCCGTGCCTCGGTCAGTTCCCCTTCAAGTTTATTGTTTTTTTGTTTCAATAACTTGATGGTTTCCTGATTGCGGAAATATTCAGGGATAAGGTGCAATAAAACCCCTGTTGTGGTCTTAATATCAAAGATTTTTGATAGTTTTTGCAACCTTTTTACATTGTCGGGCGATATGTTCCTTACCCTTGTATTATTGGTGATAGCCATAATTCACAATTTTAAAAGTTCACTTTTTTTTCTGGCCAAGCCCGGGATCTGAAACCGGCGCTCAAAATTTTGTGCACTTTTCCCGACACCTGGTTGAGCTGGTCCAAACTTCCGGACAGAAAAAAAGTGCACTTAATTTAAATCAATTTTCATTATTAATTCATTAGTCATACTGAAACACATCCCCAACCTGAACAAATAACATTTTCTTATCAATACAGATTAATCTATGGTTTAAATCTCCTTCCTCTGATAACTTCAACATTACTTTCATTGCGGTTCCAAAGTCATCAAACCACCATCTTATCAAACGTGGTTCCTCGTCCAAAAGATGCTGTAGCCTTTGGCTGTTATCGTTTAGGAAATTCACGATTTCAGTACGTGGGGTCACTTCGGTGTTCACCAAATCGATTTGAAAGCTCATGCCGTCAAAATCACTGCCCAAACTATCCTGAATCTTAGATAGGGCTTCATTGGTTACTGTTGATTTTTTTTCGTTGCCTGTCATATTAAAATTCGGATATTAATTAACTATTGGGTTCATTTCCTACCTAAATCCATGGACGATACAACTTCACCCGCCTTGTTGATTTTGACCTTTGCTTTGCCCGTGATTTCCTTGTTAAAAAGCACAATCATTGTCCTCTTGGTTTGGTGCTGTCCATCAACATCGATATTCTCTTTCTCCAACTGGAAATCAACGGTGTGCCAACCGTCTTGTATCTCCTTTTCCATAAAGGCGTTGGTTCTCTGATAGAATCGCCAAAGCGGTTCATTCGCCTCTTGCTCATAGTAGACGAATTTTGCATCCATAAAGGAATAGTCCTGAATTTTTGTCTTTAGCTTGTCTTGGGCCAACAAGCCCATGGGCATGGCGGCCAGAAGCAGTAATAAAGTAATCTTACGTTTCATATATTGTTATTTAAAGTTTCAAAAACTCCCTAAAGGGTCTATTTCGCTACTACCTTACGGTGTTCTTTGCGCAACATTTCTAAAGCCCTATCGATGCTTTTAAGTGAATACGCATTTAGCGTTTTCTTATCCTCGTCCACATTGGGGTTATAATTTTCCGCTTCCATGTTAAAAGCACTTGCTTCCAATATGCAGATTGCAGGGTATAGCGATATTTTATTTTCTTTATTCATGCTCTGAAATATTTAAACTCCCCCAAGGGGCTGTTTAATCTTTTCTATCGAACATCTTGAATGCGGGTGCGGTAAGGAATACCAAAACCAGCCCCAACCCATAAAGGGCAAAGAAAACCTTTGCATTAAATGCTCCTTGCACTAACATAACTATCGGAACCCCTATGAAGAAGCCGACCCATAATTTCAATGCCTTATAAATATATTTTCCCATGTTTTGAATTGGTTTTTATTGTTCGTATCTTAAAGGGCGTTGCCCCGTTCTGTTTGACATAATACCCGTTATAAAACTCCCCCATTTTTCGGGGATTTCCCCCCGAATCCCCTTTCATTGCTCACTTCGACCCCCTCGAGTGGCCACTCGGCCCAAAATTATCGCCTTAACGTTTTTAAGGCTTCTTTAACGTTCGTGTAGGGCTGCTTACATTTTCGTACCCGATATCCCCTTTTTTGGTCAAAATCTGTAAGCCCGATTCTTCCGGCATTCCTACAAATCAAAAGGGCCAATATTTCCATTTGAACACCTTTGCGCAAAGCCCCA
>JBCCOJ010000197.1:0-6268 GCA_039025415.1 Bacteroidota bacterium
CGATTATTAAAAGAGCGTAAAAGCATCGTCAATAAGAAATCCAATTACTTTAAAATCAATTCAATAGTTTGGCTTTATTATTTAAAAAATATCAAATTTTACAGTAGGCTCTAAACTGTTAAACTTTTAGTTAAATCATATATTAAGCCTCTCCGTTTTCTATAATTTTGGTACGTTCAATCTTCAACCGATTAATTAAAAACAATTATGAAAAAATTAATGCTATTATGCGTTGCTGGAATGTTAATCATGACGTCTTGTGTCTCTAAAAAGGAGTACGCTGCTTTAGAGGAAAAACAAAAAGAGACTCAGGATTTATTGAATACCGCGACCGTAAAATTAAACAGCTGTATGACCGATAAAGCCGCTGCATTAGCTCGGTTAGAGGGATTGCAGGAGCAATTGGCAGATTTGCGAAAAACCAATCAAGATTTAATTAACACAAAAGGCAATTTGACAACACTTACCCAAAAAGGTGCTGAAAATCTTGAAAGATCTTTGGAAAGTTTGAAGGAGAAAGATATGAAAATAACAAGGTTACAGGATGCGCTTAATAGAAAAGATAGTGTTACCCTAGCCATCGTATCGAGCTTAAAGAAGGCTGTTGGTATCAACGATCCTGATATTGAAGTTAACGTAGAAAAAGGTGTGGTTTTCATTTCTATTGCAGACAAACTACTTTTCCAAAGTGGTAGCTACAATGTAACCAATGAAGCTAAAAACGTATTAGGTAAAGTTGCTAAGGTTGTAAATAGCAAACCTGATTTTGAGGCTATGGTAGAATCTCACACAGATAACGTCCCTTATAATAAAGGAGTTTTAATTGATAACTGGGACCTTAGTGTAAAACGTGCCACTTCGGTGGTAAGGGTGCTGGAAGATTTAGGAGTAAACTCAGCTCAGTTAGTTGCTGCTGGAAGAAGCTATCATGTGCCATTAGTTGAGAATGATACGCCTGAAAATAGGGCTAAAAATAGAAGAACAAGAATAGTGGTTATGCCGAAAATCGACCAATTCTATGAAATGGTGGAAGAAGAAATGAAAAACCTAGAGGCCAACGGTGGTACACCAGAAGGAACTACCGAGGATTAAATTTTGCCTAATAAAACAAAAAAAGCTGTCTCAATTCAAGACAGCTTTTTTTATTCGATTTTCTTTCTAAAATTGTTGCTTAGGCATTTCTTTGTAGCCATCTGGAACTGTCATATCGAATTTATCATCGGCTACACTCTCTTTTTTAATCTCGGTAACTTCATTAATTATAGTTACCTCACCACCCATTTGAGGTACATTCATTTTCATCACCGTATAAAGGGGAAAGCCTTCAATTAAATCGCCAAACTCGGCGGAATCCTGCATATATCCCTTGATTTTATCTGTGGTATAAAGTTCCATATCAACAGATATACCGCGTCTTGTTGTTTTGGCTAAAAACTGTTGACATTCATAACCCATAATCGTCTTTACCTTATCTCCTTTTTTTACATTGAGTTTATCTTTATCATTATCTGTTATTTCAAGGCTTTCCTTAGTGTACATTTTTCCTCCACCTGTATTCATAAGTAAAAGGAGCTCTTTTGATGTACCGTCTATTATAACCTTTGTTTCGCCACTCATTGGGCTTGTAAATTCTGAGTAAGATTTATCGTTTTTAATATAAGTGGTGGTTGTAATATTTCCCATCCTACTCAGTTGGGCATTCATTTGCTCGTTTTTACTACTCATGGTTTGTTTAGAAGTGAGAATTCCTTCTTTTAAATCCTGCTGAGAAAAAGAAAGAAAACTTACAACAAGACTTAAAATTGTAATGACTGTACGTTTCATTTTATATTTTTTGTTTTTAATTTCCATTTATAAAAAAGGCCATCTCCGTACAAAATAAGTGATGGCCTTAAGTAATTCATAACACTATTTAAAGTTCCAATAAACCGTTAGTTTTTTGTACACCTTCTGCACTTTGTTGCATGTGCTCCTTTTCAGCGTTGCTTAAATCTATGTTTACAATCTCCTCAATCCCATTCTTACCAAGAATCACTGGCACCCCAATACATAAATCAGTTAATCCATATTCACCATCGAGTAATGTTGAACATGGGAACATCTTCTTTTGGTCACATGCTATGGCCTGTACGAGCCCTGATACAGCAGCACCTGGAGCATACCAAGCGGACGTACCCAAAAGTTTGGTAAGCGTTGCACCGCCAACCTTTGTATCTTCCTTAACCTGCTCTAATCTTTCGGCAGATAAAAACTCTGAAACCTTTACACTATTTCTTGTGGCGTGAGCGGTCAACGGCACCATGCCCTTATCGCTGTGCCCACCTATTACCATACCATCAACATCACTTATGGGAGCGCCAAGCGCTTCTGCCAATCGATATTTAAATCTAGCAGAATCCAATGCCCCGCCCATACCAATGATTCGATTTTTAGGCAAATCTGTTGTTTTATGAACCAGATAGGTCATCGTGTCCATAGGGTTACTAACCACTATAATTATTGTATTTGGTGAATGTTCAATTAGGCTTGAAGACACAGATTTCACAATACCAGCATTAA
The DNA here is from genome assembly GCA_039025415.1 of Bacteroidota bacterium. Taxonomy (GTDB): domain Bacteria; phylum Bacteroidota; class Bacteroidia; order Flavobacteriales; family Flavobacteriaceae; genus Psychroserpens. The sequence continues at coordinate 2,560 of JBCCOJ010000197.1, forward strand.
TACCAATCAGTTCCTCTCTGGTCATACCTGGCTTTCGCGGAATTCCCGAGGTTATAACACAGATGTCACTATTTGCGGTTTTGGAATAATCATTGGTTATTCCTGTAATTTTGGTATCAAACCCGTTAAGACTTGCGGTTTGCATTAAATCCATGGCTTTACCTTCGGCAAAACCTTCTTTAATATCCAACAAAACCACTTCACTTGCAAAATCCTTGATGGCAATATATTCGGCACAGCTTGCGCCAACGGCACCTGCACCAACTACGGTAACTTTCATATAAATACGTTTAAATTAAAATTAATGTTGAAATGTTAAAATTAAGGTTTTTGGTATTCATATTAAAGCAAGACCACGTGAAATGAATGTTAATTCAAAGGGAAGAAATAAATTGGCTTTTCAATATGTATGAAGCTGGGCTTAACGCTATCTAAAACCAAAATTTATACCTAATGATAGGGCATCAAATTGAGAAATATGATATTCGGCATTTAGCCTAAAGAAGCCCAATTTTAATTTAATACCAGCAGTTCCCCTTAAATCTGATATCTCACTTGATACCGAAAAAGGGTCGGTAATGGTTTCGGAGGTTAGGAGGCCATCAGTTACTCGATAGCTACCTAATAAATCTGAATTTGAAGTTCCGGAAATAAGGCCGACACCCCCATAAAAATTAATAACCGGTAGTTTTGTAGAGGCTATCAATTGAAACAACCAAGTACTAGTATCGTTTTCCAATCTTTGATTTTCACCCTCGATTCCAGTGGTTCCTGAAAGATTGTAAGATGTATCAATATTAGTATAAGCTACTAAACCTGAAAGGGCAATTGGCCAGAGCTTATCAGCGGGGAGCAGTTCAGTAAACTCAAATTGAAGTCCAGCACCAAATGCGCCAAACTCTACCTCTTCGCTCTCATAACTAGGGATAAATCTTGTCTTGAGTTCAATACCGTTGCTTAAACCCACTGCACCTTGTACAAATGCGGAAGGAATTAAATTAGCGGCATTATCACCGATACCGTTTGGTAATTCTAATTGAACGGTTTGGGAGCCAAAAATAGGGTCTTCGTATTCTACCTCAACAAAAATTGCAGGGTCATTCTCACCCAAAACAGTCGAAACATTTTGGCTACTTGGCCCTTGTACGAACTCTACGTTGTTATATTGAGCCGTGTCAAAGTTGAAAAATTTTTGGTCATCACCTACCAATGCCGCATTGGCCAAGATGGAAATTTCGAATCCACCCAAAGGTTTGGCTTTAGCGGAATTAAACCAATTGGCATTCATACTGTGCATAAGGCCGTTGGTTCCTGGGGCTAGATAATCATTAGCAAAACGTTGGGCGTCTTCAACGCCACCCGCTAAGAGTACATCGATGTCGTTTTGGGCATTTGAACATAAGCCCAATAAACTTAGCGTGAAAAGTAAGGTTGTCTTTTTCATCGAAGATTTGGAATTTGTGAGTCTCAAAAATACCAAATTAAATCGATTCAATGCATTTCAGCTTAGAAAAATGAATTTCATCGATAGATTTAAATTATTAGACCTTTCAGGTTTCAAAAACCTGAAAGGTCTAACTAAATGTAAATTCTAAAAACTATCTTTTACGCATCAATATTGGCATAGATGGCATTTTTCTCAATAAATTCACGACGTGGTGGCACCTCATCACCCATCAACATTGAGAAAATACGGTCTGCTTCGCCTCCATTATCGATTTGAACTAAACGCATGGTTCTAAATTCTGGATTCATGGTGGTATCCCAAAGTTGCTCGGCATTCATTTCACCGAGACCCTTATAACGTTGAATTTTAGAATTCTCACCAAATTCCGCAACTATCTCGTCACGTTCCTTATCTGACCAAGCGTACTGCTTTTTCGCTCCTTTTTTGACTAAATATAACGGCGGGGTGGCGATGTAAACATGACCTGCCTCGATAAGCTCTTTCATATATCTAAAGAAAAAGGTCAAAATTAGCGTGGCGATGTGGCTACCATCAATATCGGCATCACACATAATAACGATTTTGTGGTAACGTAATTTCGAAAGATTCAAGGCTTTACTATCCTCCTCTGTACCTATGGTAACACCAAGTGCCGTGTAGATATTTTTGATTTCCTCATTCTCAAAGACCTTATGGGTCATCGCTTTTTCTACGTTGAGAATCTTTCCCCGTAAGGGTAAAATTGCCTGAAAGCGTCGGTCACGACCTTGTTTGGCCGTACCGCCCGCCGAGTCTCCCTCAACCAAGAACACTTCGCATTGCTCAGGGTCTTGTTCAGAGCAATCACTTAATTTACCGGGCAAACCGCCAATGCTCATCACGGTTTTACGCTGTACCATATCACGAGCCTTCTGGGCGGCATGACGAGCTTGTGCTGCAAGAATCACTTTTTGTACAATGGTCTTGGCATCGTCGGGATGCTCTTCAAGGTAGTCGGTCAACATTTCTGAAACCGCCTGACTTACAGATGCTGAAACCTCACGGTTACCAAGCTTGGTCTTGGTTTGACCCTCAAACTGGGGTTCGGCCACCTTTACTGAAATTATTGCAGTCAATCCCTCTCGGAAGTCATCTCCTGAAATATCAAACTTAAGTTTGTCTAACATCCCTGAAGCTTCGGCATATTTCTTAAGGGTATGGGTCAACCCTCTCCTAAAACCTGAAAGATGGGTTCCACCCTCGTGGGTATTGATATTATTGACGTATGAATGTAAATTTTCAGCGTAGGACGTATTATAAATCATCGCCACCTCAACCGGGACATCATTCTTTTCACCTTCAAAGGCTATTACTTCTTGAATGAGTGGTTCTCTATTTCCGTCGAGAAACTTGACAAATTCTGGTAGTCCATTTTCAGAATGAAAAGTTTCACCTTCGTATTCGCCATCATCCTTCTTGGCGCGTTTATCAATAAGATGAATGGTGATTCCTTTATTCAAATACGCCAATTCACGCATACGGCTGGCAAGGGTATCGTAATTATACTCTAAAGTTTGGGTGAAAATTGTTGGGTCAGGTTTAAAGGTCACTACCGTACCTGTCTTATCTGAATCGCCAACCGTTTTGACCGGGTATAAGGTCTTACCTCTTTCGTATTCCTGCTCCCAGATTTTACCATCTCGATAAACAGTTGCCTTTAATGTTTCAGAAAGTGCATTTACACAACTTACACCAACACCGTGAAGACCACCGGAAACCTTGTAAGAATCTTTATCGAACTTACCGCCCGCTCCAATTTTGGTCATCACGACCTCAAGTGCTGATACACCTTCCTTTTTGTGAAGACCTACGGGGATACCACGACCATCATCTTCGGTGGTGATGGAATTATCCTCATTTATCGTCACCGTAATATTATCACAATGGCCAGCTAGCGCCTCATCAATAGAGTTGTCGACAACTTCGTAGACCAAGTGGTGCAAACCCCTGGTACCAACGTCACCAATGTACATTGATGGACGCATTCTAACGTGCTCCATTCCCTCAAGGGCCTGAATACTATCTGCAGAATATTGTTTTTTATTTTCTTCGCTCATATATTGAGTTTAAATGTTTAAAAATTGTGTGCTTTATCTAGGTATTGACTTGCCTTTTAACCTTGTAAAACCAAACCTGATAAACACAAAAAAAAGAGGCACGTACGCCTCTTTTGTGTACAAACAAATATACGAAATAATAAAACGTTTTAATAGCTTTTTAGCG
>JBCCOJ010000198.1:0-6229 GCA_039025415.1 Bacteroidota bacterium
TAATTATCAAATAAAAAAACATGATATCTAAGAGAATTATAAGTAGATTATTACTAATTCCATTACTAGTATTAACAAGTTGTGGAGAAAAAACAAAAGAAACAAAAGATTCTTCGAAAGACACCACTGAAGTAGGCGCTGAAGTAAATACTACGAGTTCAAGTGCGGTTGCAGATAAAAGCACGAGCGAAAATTCTCTTGACTGGTACGGCATTTATCAGGGAACAATTCCCTGTGCTGATTGTGAAGGCATAAAAACCAAAATCACACTGAGTAAAAATGGTACTTTTAAACGCAGTGTTGAATACTTAGGGAAATCAGATAAGCCTTTCGTCGAGACAGGAGATTTTAGTTGGGACGACAGTGGTTCAAAAATCACGATTTCAACAGAAACTGGCACCTCTCAAGGCTATCAGGTAGGCGAAAATATATTATTTCACCTTGACCAAGATGGCAATAGAATTACGGGAGATTTGGCCGAAAATTACAAACTCATGAAAAATCAATCAGACTCAAAATTGGAAAACAAGACTTGGATACTTACAGAGATTATGGGGAAAACTGTAGACCAAAGCGCTGATGATAAAAAGATTACCATTACATTTAGAAGTGAAGATGGGTTGGTTTTTGGGTTTAATGGCTGTAATCAATATTCAGGAAGCTACGAACTTTTGGACGGTAATAGATAAAAATCTGGACCATTTGCCAATACGCTAATAGCCTGTGAAAACATGCCAATGCAGACGCAATTTATGGGTATTATCCAAAATGGCGACAATTACACAGTTGTAGATGGGGTTTTAAACATCAATAAAGGCCGTATGGCCACGATGGCTAAATTCAGCCGAAGATTAATCGGTATTAAAAATGCTCTGACAAGAAGCTATTAAATCTTAGGTAAAAAACCATTAAAACAAAAAGTACTCATACATAAATGTTGAGATTTGTTTTAATGGTTTTTTGTTGTGTCTGGGGGAAATATTTCTGGATGATAAATTTTTAGATACCCGGTCTATCTAAGCGAATGAATATTTAATAAAAGCATAGACTTTTATAATCGTGTAATCTCTATTACAGCATCTCCCCTCTCGCAGGATAACCTGATTGTACGATGTAATCAACTGCTTTTACAAATGAAGCCAAATATGGACGTCCCCAAGGGTTGCTGTTTACGGCGCAATAGTAGACATTATTGTTATTGTCAACCAAGAAAAGGCCAGGTTCACTAAATACATCAGGTTCACCATTTTTTACACCGGAACTCAGATATAATCCCCATTCTCTTGCTGAGTTTTCTGATAATTCAAATCCTAACGAAAGTTGAGATAGCTCCCATTTCTGACGAGAAAGTCGAGCTCGTTTTTCGGTATCCATACTTACGGCTACCACATTAACACCTCGTTGGCTAAAGTCAGGCAAAAGTTCTTGTAGTTGTTGCAGGTATTTTTTACAAAGCGGACAATGTAAACCACGGTAAAATATGATTAATGTGAAATTCTCGGGTTTTTGTTCCCTTAAGTCCCAACGTCCTCCCTCTAATAATGGGAATTCTAAATTAGGCGCCTTGTGTTTTGGTGTTGGTCTATTCATGTTCATAAATTTAAAAATTGTTTTCTAAATGGGTCTCGAATCTCTTAAAATCACTATCTATTTCAGGATTCTTCATCACATCATAGGCCATAAAAGTAGGTAAAGATTTGAATCCAAACCATTTGAAATTTAAATGCATCGGTTTTAATAAATCATCTTCACTCATACCTTTAAAAAAGGCTTCATCAGGATTATTGAAAGCTTCCTTGGGTGCATTTGCCGTTACCGACATCATGTATTTTCCATACAATTTTCCTCCTAGACCATAATTCTTTTTAGGTGCTTCTTTACTCCTTCCATCACCATCAGACATTTCTCCCATCATCCCCATAGAAAAGACCTCGTCAATGTACTTTTTGAAAGACCAACTAACACCCATCCAATTAAGTGGGGTTTGAAAGAAAATAACATCTGCCCATTTAAATTTTTCAATTTCTTTTTCGACGTCATAGTCATCTTCCATTGTTGTCTTACGAACCTCATAACCTTTCCCGATAAAGAAATTTTCAGCCTTACTGATCAATGTTGCATTTAATTTTCCTTCTGAAAATGGGTATTTCTGATGACCATTTACGATAAAGATATTTTTCATTGTATTATTTTATTTAAATTTGTTTCACAAAGAAACTAATAAAGGTTTACTTTAGATACTAATGTAATTTAGATTACCGCTTTTTGTGGTAACCAATAAGTAACTAATGGCAAGAAAATATATTGATAATCCAAATGCTTGTTCATTGGTACACACCATGAACATAATTGGAAATAAATGGAAACCTATTATTCTGTACTTGCTGTCTAATGGCGCAATACGTTTTGGAAAATTAAATGCACTTATTCCTACAATTTCAAAAAAGGTTTTAACCAATCAGCTGAAGGAATTAGAAAATGATGGTCTTTTGTACCGAAAATCTTACGCCGAAATTCCGCCAAGAGTAGAATATTCACTAACTGAAAAATCAATTGGATTAATGCCAGTGCTTAAAAGCTTAAGCGAATGGGCGAACAGTGCCTTCCCGGAAATTGAATTCGAAGACTGTAGGATAGTTGAAAGTACTTTAAAACATAACCAGTTGGACAATAAGGTACTAAACTGAAAATCATTTAGAAATTAGTGGCTGAATCTATCTAGCTTATTTTCAATTGATAATAATCAAATTCAATTTTAAATTAATCCGATAATCAACTATATAAAGAATGTCGCACCTATTCTGAAATCATTGGCTTCAGTGGTGAAGTTAGGATACCAACCTGCATTGACCTTAAATTTATTGGGCGTAATTATATAGTTAAAATTAAGCTCACCCTGATATATCGTATCAAAATCGAAAAAAGTTACAACAGGATTAACAAAAACAAAAAAGCGTTTATTAAAACTCACACTCATGTTTGTTTGTAAACCAACACCACTATTACCAAACTCAGTCAAATAAACATAATTGGCACCCGGGAAAATTGAGATTTTTTCGGTTAAAATAATACCAACAATTAGACCCCCTGCCAATGACCAAGTTCCTGCCCCTAAACCGTCTTCAAGACTTCCTGTCGGCATTGTTATATCAGCAAAAGGCACTAAGGCTATAACACGCTTAGATAAATTCCGCTTAATGGCATTAAAGTATCTCACCCTAATATCTGAGAGTCCGTAGGCTTTGGATAAGTCATTGTAAAATATGGTACCTCTGCCAAAACCAAATTATCTGCGTTTATAGCGTATTGAAAATTAAAACGAGTACCAATGGTATTAAAATTTTGTGTGGAATTATACTCAGCAAGTGTATTAATCTGAGTATAAAGATTTGTGGGTTTTGAAGGGTCAATATCTTGGTCTTCCTGAGAAAAACCAATAAGATTTAAGGCTAGCGCAATGACAAGAAAAATAGATTTATTCATTTTCTTTTTGATTTAGTTGGTTAACAAGTTTTCAAATAAAATGTTATGAATTGTTCTTATATGACATAGGGTTGACTTTTAAATCTTAATTTAGAATTCCCTCTTTAAGGTATTCGGCATTTGGATATTTATAAAAACCTTCCTCCTTAGCATCTACTAGTTCAACACCAAAAGATTAATAGAATTACAATAGCTGAGCTATCAATTGAAACAAACATCATATGCGGTCATATTTAGACCATGAAAAGCGGTTTGAAAAGCAATCTGACTTCCAAGAAAACCTGCTCCCGCGACAGTTATATTTTTATAATTCATATGACCTCAATTTAAATTTTAATCTGTTCCAGATAATACAGCCTATTAATTCCAATAAGGCACACAAAAAACTTATAATATTCGTGTGTTACTTTAAAACCTTCCACCATTGTAGATATCAAAACCAATATTAGGTCTTACTTTAGGCCCGTTTGGTCCCCAAATAACATCAACTCCAACATTACTACCCCATCTGGCATTGGCGCAAGAGGTTATTGATGACATTGTTAAAATGAAAATCAGTATTCCAATGCTACGTTTTAATCGATTTACTTTCATAGTGGCTTAATTATTTTTTTGCATAACGAAAATTGCGCCATGCGGATCTTGGGCAATGCTTACTTTTCCTGAACGCACTTCTTCAGTGGGTTTAACTAAAACTACTCCACTTGAGGATTCAATAGCGCCAACCGAGGCGTCAAGATTATTACTTTTCATGTAGGGCACCCATTGCGATCCCTGATTGGTAACCGGATTCGTAATCATCCAAGCAATATCCACGCCACCATCGGCAAAAACCCAGTAAGGTTGACCATCGGCTTCTTTTTTCGAAATATTTACCCCAAAGGCGTTTTCGTAGAAAGACTTGGAACGCTTCACATCAGAAGACCAAAGCTCCATACCAAACAAGGTATTTTTCGTTTCTTTATTTGTTGCAGAGCGGGTCATTTCATTTTCTAAAATCAAAGCAAACTCTTCTCCTTGAGGGCTTTCGAATATAATTTGCTGTCCTCTCTCAGGAATATTCACTATTTCTAACGCCGGTTTTAAACCCTTGGATTTAATGCCCCTTTTTAAAGACTTTAAATCTTCTAGTGTTACAGGAAAACTTCCAATCCAGGTTGAGGATTTCGCCGCCTTTACTTCTATCATACCTCCAATTAAACTGCCATTACTGTAAATATGTGCATGATTATACCCTTTAAAATTGTAATCCTTAAAGGTCCAACCAAACACCTTACCGTAAAACGCCTTTGAGGCTCTTAAATCTGGTGTTACCAAATCATGCCATAAAGCTTGAGGGGTAGATACAGAAATGCTAGTTGCGCTATGGTATATTTTTTCTGAGTTACTAAATGACAAGCAAAAGAGTAAGCCAAAAACGAAAATGGCTAACTTAAAATATCTCAATTTAAATGTATTCATTGGTTATGGAAGTATTGATTTGAAGGTATGTGCGTTAGAAAATTATAGAACCAATTTTTGTTTACTATCCCTAGAATGTACCTCTACCTTATGTTCATTTATTTAATTTCCTGGAACTGGCGTAAACTCAAAAGCTTGGGTGACTTTAAAATCCTTTGAAGATTCACCTGAGTAATTCTCATTGTTAGCCAAATCAAGTTTTCTTGGTTTCGCCGTTTTGCTAAAGTCCATATTCTTAAATTCTACCCAGACCACATTAGGATTCAGGACATTCTCAAAATAATACACTAAATTTTTATGGTCGGCTACGGTACGCCATCTAGTACTAGCAATATTTGGCTGATCTGGTGTCGATATACCATAGGGTACCGAAACGTTTCTAATCACACTGAAGGCGGCAGGGACCGCCACTCTGGTATTATCTATCTTTGGTAAGGCGTCCATATAAAAAGATGCTCGCACAAAGCGATCCGCAGGATTATTGGTTCCTGAAAGCATCGTCGTGCCTGGTATAGTCTTCCAGTAGGCGTTGATGGCCAATTGTTGATCAAAGGTCGGGGAGTTGGTCATGGTCGTATAACTTCGGTCATGATGAACCTGTAACTTACCGTCGATATATTCAAAAATAGCATTATCACCTGTTTTATCAGAAAGCGACAAATGTACTGTTGCAAAGGTTTCAGTACCAGGTATATTAGCCGAAACAACAACGAATTCTTCTTTACTCAAATCGGCAACGGCTTCTTCCACTGTAGCAAAATTATCCAATGCATACTTCAACCACAATGCAAGTGACATTGCTGGTGTTTCACCATTCATTTCAAATTTAGGGTATTTAGATTCTGCCAACCACAGTAAATTGCCGGCAAGACCTTTTTCGTTCATGCTATCTGAAGTACTATTATGGCAAACTGAGACAACACTGCCATATTTAGAGGTCCATTTCACTGAGGAAGTTCCGGTCAGTCCCGTGCGCTCAGTACCTCTTGGTAGCACCCACAAATCGGCGGGCATTTCGTCCCTCCAATCCATAGACCTGGCGGTAATAATGGTGCCATTGGGCCCTTGATAAACTACCCTAGTACAGGTGTAGCCAAAGTGTTGGGTAAAGAGTGAAAAAATAAAAACAAGATTTAATAATAATGCTAGTCGTTTTTTCATATTGAGAGATTTTAATGGTTAGTAATTGTTATTATGGGTTTAACTAAATTTAATTAAACACCTATTGTGGTTCAAGATAAACTATACATGAATGCTTTGGTATTAACATAAAGTTAACTTAATA
>JBCCOJ010000199.1:0-6209 GCA_039025415.1 Bacteroidota bacterium
GAGATAGGGTAGTTAGTAATTGTCAACATTTAAAATCACACGAATCGGTCTGAACTCCTTTACGCTCATAAAGCTATTATTGATTTTTAAAATAGCTTCCTTGGTCTTATTTAAAGATTGATTTGGTGGAATCTTAATAAGGATATTTTTTAAATATTGATTCCGTATTCTAGCCACCAGCGGAAATTCTGGCCCTAAAATGAACTCCCCAAAAACTTTTCGCAGTGACTTTGCGTACCAATCTGCTCCTAAATTCACCTTTTGATAGTCTTTATGCTTAAAGGTAATTTTTATCATTCTATAAATGGGAGGGTATTTGTAAACGCGTCTATCTTCCATCTGCTCTGCGAACATTTGCTCAAAATCATTGGTCGAGACTTGTTGTAAAATCTGGTGGTAGGGATTATAGGTTTGGATTAAAACCTTACCGCGCTCTTTCGTACGACCAGCTCTTCCAGAGACTTGTGCCATTAAATGGTAACTACGTTCGTGGGCTCTAAAATCCGGGAAATTAAGCATGTTGTCTGCCTGCATAATCCCAACCAATTTTACGTTTCTAAAATCAAGTCCTTTGGTTAGCATCTGGGTACCTACGAGAATATCTATTTCCTGTTGTTCTAAAGCCGTTATTATTTTCTCGTAGCCATATTTTCCTCGAGTGGTGTCCAAATCCATACGGCCAACTTTGTGTTCTGGGAACAAGACCTTGGCCTCTTGCTCAATCTGCTCGGTACCGAATCCTTTAGCGTCCAGTTCAACACTACCGCAGGCTTCACAATTTTTTGGCATAACTTGATTATACCCGCAATAATGGCAGCGCAGTTGATTTTTAAATTGGTGAAAGGTCAAACTTACATCGCAATTGGGGCATTGGGGTGAATGTCCACAGGTGGTGCATTCAATAATAGGCGAAAAACCGCGACGATTCTGAAATAGTATAACTTGGTGATTTTGTTTTAGCGTTTCCTCTATCTCTTCAATAAGACGGTCGCTAAAATGGCCTTTCATCAATTTGCGTTTATGCTTATCCTTGATATCTACCAATTCGATATCTGGCATCAACACGTTGTTGAAGCGTTGGGTAAGCTCTACAAGACCATATTTTTTTTGCTTAACGTTATTGTAACTTTCAAGGCTAGGGGTTGCAGAACCTAAAATAGTCTTAGCATTAAAAAGTTTTGCAAGAACAATTGCCGCGTCCCGGGCATGATAACGTGGTGCGGGGTCAAATTGTTTAAACGAAGTTTCATGTTCCTCATCAACAATGACCAAACCTAAGTTTTGAAATGGCAAAAGTACACTGCTTCTTGCCCCTAAGACGATCTGTGCATTTGGTGAATTAGTCAAAACATTGTTCCAAACCTCAACCCGCTCGTTAGATGAATATTTACTGTGAAATACGGCGACCTTTTCCCCAAAATAATTTTGAAGTCTTTCGACCAACTGCGTCGTGAGGGCTATTTCGGGCAGTAAATACAGTACTTGATTATTTTTTGACAGCTGGTCTTCAATCAGCTTTACGTAAATTTCCGTTTTACCCGATGAGGTGACCCCGTGAAGTAGAATGATATCTTTCGTTTTGAATTCTTCGGAAATTTCCGAAAATGCCACCTTTTGAAACTCATTTAATTCTTTGGAATCTTCATTTTCACCGCCTTGATATTGATTTCTATCGGTTTGGATATTATAGTCTTCGAGAATACCCTTCTCAATCAAGGATTTTACAATTGATGATGAAGCACCACTTTTTGAAGTTAAATCTGAAACCTTAATTGGCTTTTTTGATGTCGCTGAAATGGAGAATAAAGTCATTATAACCTCCCGCTGCTTTGGTGCTCGATTTAAATCATCGAGTAATTGGTGAAGCCCTTTTTCTGTGGAAAAATCGGGATGTAACTTAACGTAGCGAACTAATTTCGGTTTATATTTTTCATAGATTTCTTCCTCAACATGAATTACTTTTTTTTGTAATAGACGTTTTATGACCGGGAGTACATTCTTTTTATCAAGAATATCCATGAGGTCTTGAATCTTTAGTGAAGATTGATGTTGCAATGCTTCAAAAACAAGAAATTCGTCATCTTTGAGCTTGAGCTCGTCAACGTCGCACTTTTGGTTTTTGGAAATTACGGTTTCACTTTCAAGAATAAATGCATTGGGTAGGGCAGCACGCATTACCTCGCCAGCGGTACACATGTAATAATTAGCAATCCATTTCCAATGTTTAAGTTGATGACCTGTAACAATAGGTTCTTCATCCAGAATTTGATGAATTTGCTTGGCTTCATAAACCAGTGGTTTATCACCGTGGATACGTTCCACTAGACCAGTATAAATCTTTGTCTTACCAAAAGGTACTGAGACTCTCATGCCGACCTTCAAGAACTTAGCTTCGGCAGGCGTTATCGTATACGTAAAGCTTCTTTCTAAAGGAATTGGAATAATTACATTAATGAAATTTGGCATCATCCAAAGGTAATTAGATTGGACAAAAAGTTCATGTTTGTCACAGGTAATTTCTTGTCATGAATGTGATACAAATTTACATTGACCAATGGGCAACTTAATTACTCTTCAGTAAGGTATTTGATAGTTGAGAGCTAAATACATAGGTCGCTCTTTTGCCAAACGGACGATTATTCTGCCGCCACTGATTTCAAGAGCATAACAATTTTTCTGGCGTTTTCAACGCTTTCGGCTTCAATGACCAATTCGTTCTCGTAGCTTTTGATTTCACCATCTTCATAGGCTTTGATGATTTTTTCAAGATATTTGGTTTTTAGCTCGACTTGAACGTTTTTTCCCTTGGTTTCCATTTTTACGCTTCTAGGGTTTATATCCTCAAAGCCAAATTCATAAATCTGTTCCCGACTTTTCTTTTCATCTGAAAAAATCTTCGTGAATTTAACTAAACCGTCTTTTTGGCTAACGATTTCAAAGGCCTGCTCATAATTATCCCGATTGATACTTATTGGTTTAATTGCAGCAGTAAGTTGCTTTAGAGCTGTACTTTTAGAGCTAATCTTGGCATTTTCAAGACTAGATTTACAGGACGAAATGATATTCTCAATGGCCTTGATACTTATAATTGCAGCTTCTACAGAATTGATGTAGATTTTAAATTCATCAGTATAGTTTTCTTGCTCACCATCTTTGACAACATTGATCAATTTGGCTTTTTGATTTACGGGTATTTCAATAAACAAGAGCTCTTTTTGAGTGCCAAATTCAATCGCCCCTGCATTTAAATCGGCAAAATTAAAGGTCAAAATAGTCACCTCACTTCCCTTTGAGGTCGTTTTCTCTACTTGAAACTGGGTAACACAATCATCACTAAAGTTTTGAATAAAACCTGTACTCTCTGAGCTCACTTCTTCAACTTGGCCATTTATATAATCTATTGCCTTACTTCTTGTTGTAATATTTGGCATTGACTTAGCGAAGGCATCTTCAGCAAGTGGAATAATATCCTGTAAAACCTTATAGACCTGTTTGGTCTTTTCCATGCTGCCAGTATAGAGTTCAAGTGATTTATCGTAACTCTGTTGGATACCATCTTTATAGACTTTTATGAATTTTGCGTTTCGTCTGGTAGATACTTCGATACTAAAGGCCTTGTTCTTGATATCTAAGTCTAGACTATTTGGATTTAAAAGTGAAAAGTTGAACTCGTACCTAGTTGTTACGGCTTTACTTTTGGTTTGTTCAATCACTTCAAGACTAGCATAACCACTATTTTTTGAATCATTTGTAAGATTCTGAATATATTTTTCATCGGCATTGTCAACTTCTACTATATTCTTCATGAGCCAATTAATATGTTGCTTGTAGCCACTTAACGACAGCTTGCCCAGCTCCATTTTTTCTGATAGTGGTATGGTCTTCTTGATGGCCTCCACCAGATTTCTGGCATTATCGATATCTGAAGCAAAAAGATATATTTCATTATCAAAATTTACCTTTTCCCCACTATCTTCAATTTTTTTAATCATCTTCTGTTTACCGCGAACCAGAAGTTGCACTTGTATTAAATCCTTTTTTGTGATTGACCTGACGGTATTTGGATCTATATCAGAAAAACTAAATTCATATTCTGTCGTTTCTGTCTTTCCCTTTGAATCAATTTCAGAAATCGATATGAGCGCATATCCATTCTCTAAAACTTCAATTTCTTGGTCATATTGGGTTTTTGAAGTTTGAACCGTGCCCAGATTTTCTGAAATTTTATCAATGGCTTTTTTAACCGTTTGCGCATTTACAACGAGCGAAGCACTAATAAATAAGACAGTTGAAACACATCGAAATTTAAAAGACATAACCTTATAATTTATAATTAAAACTATTCAACCGGTAGCCAATACTGGGTCCTGTAAAAAAAAGCCACGTAACCCCTGACTTGTAGTTGTCCATTATCGGCCAATTTTAGTCTACAGTCGTAAACCTTACCGTTCTCTGGATTAGTTATCGTACCATTTTCATAAATGTCATCATCTTTTTCCATATTTTTTATGATATCCATTCCTAAAACAGGCTGATTTTTATCCTCGCCTTTACAATCCTCACATTTGACATTCTTTCTATCTTTTCTTAAAATTTCAACAACCTTTCCAAAAATCTTTCCATCTTTTTCGTAAATCTCAACGATAGATTTTTCTGTGCCGGTTTTGTCATCGACTGTTTTCCATTTGCCAAGTACATTCTGCGAAGTGCCTAGATTAATGCAAAGCAATAAACTTAAAATTGGAACTAAGGTTTTAATTTTTATCATCATTTTGTTTTTTTAAGCGTCTAATGGTGGCATTTAATTCGAACCCCAGTAATAGCAAATTAGAATTCAACCACAGATAAAATAATAGAATCAATAAAGCCCCTATTGAGCCATATAAATCATTGTAGGTTGAAAAATAGGTTACATATAAGCCAAAAAGATACGAAAATACAATTATTAACACCGTGGTTAGTAGTGCACCTGCCGAGAAAAATCTTGAGTGTTTGCCTTCTTTGGTCCCAAAATAGTAGAGTGTAGCCGTGGCCAAGTATAACATGGTTACAAAAAACAAATACTTTACAACTTGGTACCAAAACACCTCACCATGTCTTTGCTTATAGGCCTCGTTTCCGAAAGTATCTACCAACATATCCACAATATAAATTTGGAAATATCCCGTAAAAACAATGGTTAAAATTAACAAAGCAACCAAAATCAAGGCTACTCCCAAAGCGTACAGATATTGTTTGATAACACTTCTGGTCAATTCTTCATGAAATGAACTTTCGAAACCTGAAAACAACGAGTTCACGCCATTTGCCATTAGTAATAATGACAGAATGAATACAGTTGAAATCAATCCAGCCGTTTCCTCCTTATAAATATTTTGAAAGATGTTATCAAAGAAAAAATCTGAGGTTTGGGGGGGAAGCACAGAATTTAAGAATGATTCGAATCTAAGTTCAAAGCCCTCGACTGGGATATAGGGAATTAGAATTATGGTAAACAATAAAAACGGAAAAATAGCGGTAAAAAAACTAAAAGCGATTGCGCTAGCTCGAGAGGTGAGCGCACCTTTTATAATGCCTCGAACATACATTTGTAAAAAATCATAAAGCGTCAAGCCTTGCAAGGCAGGAAGCTCAATTTTACGCAAAAGCTGGAAGACCTGCTTAAAAACAGGAAGACGTTCTAGCTTATGCTCGACTATATCATTAATGTTCTCTTCGTCTTTCAAATGATAGTGGAAATCAATGTATCAATTATAAAAGTTAACTGTATTAGCTTTAAAATTATTTTTATCATGTATTGGCTATACCAATTTTTGAAAATATATCGCGAGCTTTCGCGAGTTCAAATTGGTCTTTGAAATTACCTAAGATTCTTTTTTTGCCGTTTTTTAATTTCAAGGCAAACCGTTTTTTTGTCCCAGAACATTTTTTTCTTCAAGGGCGTCAATATTCACAACTAAAATTTTTTTCGCCGTTGATAATTTAGTTGTAAACGCGATAATAGCAATAAGGGAAATAAGACCTATACCAATCCAAAAATATTCAGCTGTACCGTATTCATTAGTTTTTTTGCTGAACAGTCGAATAGAAGCGTTTGTCAAATTCAATAGCATCAAGATTTTTAAAATTAAATATTGAGTTTTTAAGCTATCATTAATTTCAATTGTTTTTTCTGCTTTATTGTATTTAATTTTCATTGGATTTTCAAA
>JBCCOJ010000200.1:0-6160 GCA_039025415.1 Bacteroidota bacterium
CGCGTTGGCCACCGGGGCCTGCTGAACCTGCAGCACCAGGGGCACCACAATAACGCAGCCGGTGCCGCTGTCGACAACCCGGGCAAAGACGGTCTGGCCGTTGCTCTGGTTCTCATACGGGACAGAGAGCGGGGAAACGTCAGAAAGGGCATCGGCCTCGCTCAGGTGGTAGCTCACCGAATAGAGCGGGTTGCCGCCCGTAATCTCAGAATCCTTCAGCTCTAGGTCTATCATCGTGATGCCGTCGGGGGTGCCGTCGTCGCAGACCTCTAAAGGGGTGGGGATATTTGCCAGAGGCAATGTGTTTACTATCAATTCAAAATTACCTACAGAACTACAACCCGTTGTTGTATTTGTAAGATTGAAAAATATAGTCTGAGGATTGGCGATATTATTGTAAGGAGAACTCAATGGTGATACTCCATTTTCAGCATCATCTAAGGACACATGGTATGATACATTAAAATTAGCAAAACCCCCCGATATAGCATCGTCCAAGGACAATAAGTCAAAACTCTCAATTTCATCACCGGGTAGATTGTCATCACACAAGGTGAGCGCGGCAATGTTTGGAAAAACCGGAGATGCATCGACAATTAAGTTCAACTCAACGATATCAAAACAAAACGTGGTATCGTCCTGAAGGCGCGCAAAAATAACCTGTGCGCTTGGCTGTGTGTTTGTAAAGGAAGTCGGCAATGGATTATCTCCAGATTCAGCATCCTCAAGAGACAAATGATAGGACACGGAGGTATTTAAAGAAGAGCCAATAATATCAGATGTTCTCGATGCCAAATCAAATTCAGCAAAACCGTCGTTGTTACCATCACATACATTTATTGGATCTGGTGTATTTGCTACTGGATTTGGGTTTACATTGAGCACTAATTCTGTGAACACAAAACAGTTATTTATTTGTTCCTCAACTCTCACAAAAATCGTTTGGCCATTGGTAATATTTTGGTAAGGAGAACTAAGTGGTGATACGTTACTTATAGCATCAGCTTGAGTCAAATGGTAAGTAGTTACATAACTTGGATTTTCACCAGTGATTCCATCGGTTATACTCTCTAAATCAAAAAGGGTAATACCATCGGTAACATCATCATCGCACAAATCAAAAGGCACTGGTTCAGTTATTGTTGGCAGGGGATTCACAATCAATTGAAAACTCCCGACAGAACTGCATGTGGTCAAAGTATTTCTGAGATTGACAAAAATGGTCTGTGGATTACTGGTATTGTTAAACAGCCCAGTAATTGGGTCAGTACCACTTTCAGCATCACTTTCTGACGTATGGTAAGTGACAACGAGATTTGGCTCACCATTTAATATTTCAGCATCTTTTAGGGTTAAATCAAATCCTTCAATATCGGCGCCTGGTAGATTTTCATCACAAAGGCTAAATTCGGTAATCTCAGGAACAGTTGGTTTTTCATTTACAACCAATACCAGCTCGGCAATACTAAAACATGCACTCAAGTCATTTGTAAGTCTCGCAAAGATAATTTGGGAACCAGCCACAGTATTTGTGAAATTAATTGGGAGTGGATTTTGAGCGTTAGTAGCGTCATCCAATGAACCATAATACACTACACTAACATCAGCTTGACCGTTAATTATTTCAGCGGTTCTAAGGGACAAATCAAATTGTGTAAATCCATCTGTATCATCGTCGCAGGCTTCAAGTGGGGTCGGTGCAATAGCGATAGGCTGTTCATTAACTATAAGCTCTAGCTCTGCCGTATTGAAACAATTAACGTCATCGTTGCGCCCTACTCTTATAAAAATAGTTTGCTGGTTGATGGTGGTGTTCGTATAGGGTGAGGCTAAAGGTGATAAATTATTATCAGCATCATCTTGAGTCAAATGGTAGGAAACAGAAAACTGAGTTGTATCTAAACCATCTAAGGCTTGGGCATCTGAATCGGTCAAAACAAAACTTCCAAAACCATCAGCGTTAGTATCACAAATTGTTAAAGGTTCAATATTTTCATTGATATCCAGACCTGTAAATCCAATATCAAAACTATCTACGACAAAACATTCTTGGGTTGTGTCGGCGATTCTAGACCAAATGGTTTGCGGATTTGAGGTATTGGTATAAGGTACTGGAAGAGGATTGGCGTTATTCTGGGCATCAAGTTCGTTAAGATGGTAGGTAATCACGAAATCATCTGGGTTTTGACCACCAAGAATAACATCATCATTTAAATCTAAGTCAAATGGTGCTGATGTTCCATTGACACATTCGGTCAAATCATCGGGTTCGTTAGCTTCAGGAGATGGTTTAAACTCAACCACAATTTCATCTGTGAATTGACAGGTTGCAGATAAAAAGACATCGACCGAATAAACGCCCGGTTCTGTGGCGTTCAAAACAGAACCCGTTTCTCCTGGAATTTCCGCACCATCTAGAAACCAAGTATGGGTAGCGGTCGACACTCCAGTATCTAAAACTTGTGCGGTACCGCCGCAAGTAGCGTTTCCAGCTGCAATCGTAATATCATCGCCAAGATTACCACCGAGGTCAAAACTTCCTGCTTCTAAGAACACTCCCGAATCAAAAGCTGAATCTCTTGCATCAGCAATAACCAATCTTATAGTATACGTCTCACCAGGTGTTACATTAGCTTGTGCGGTAAAAACACCCGTTCTTCCATCAAAACTCATGGGTGTTTGACCAGGCAAGACATACTCTCCGAAAAATTCTTCATTTACAGCATCACAACCACTATTGTCTGGGTGAATATTGGTTACCAATATCGGCGTATTCGTGCCAGGTACGACGGCAAGATTGGTTGTGTTATTATCTGAATCAGTCAATAAAAAGGCAAACGCATCGGAAAAAGTACATTCGAATGTTCCACCAGTTCCTCCGTCATACTCTTCCGAAGCCATTAAGAAATCAAAACTTATACTATCTGCTAATGGCACAAAATCGAATTGGATTTGAGTGGCATTGTTTGTGTTTTCCCCAGTAAGAGTATTTAGAAAAGCATCTCCTGGCCAACCTCCTGTACCGGAAGAAATATTATTAACATTTGGCCCCTCAGCATCTTCAGCATCTCCAGTTACTAATAGAAGTCCATCCGTAAAAGGAAAGTCAGAACCATCATTCGAAAAATAACCTATACCGTTCGCTTGGCCATAATTGATGCCGGTATCAAACGTAATATTACTTACCTCTGCACATTCACTGTCGATTAATACATCCAATACGAGTTCTTCTACGGTAAATATATCCTGATCGACTACGATATTTGGACCAACTACAAATACAGGAATAGTTAAAGTTTCAGAACAACCCAAAGGATTATCATCGGTAACAATTAACGTAACGCTGTATTCTCCCTCGCCAATAAATTGATGGGACACGGTTTCTCCTGTTTCCTCGGGACTACCGTCGCCGAAATTCCACTCGTAGGTTGCTCCCGTGCCATCGACCGAAAAATTGGCGTTACCAACAAAATCCACGGTATCCCCCGAGACAATCTGAATTACTCCCGCACTATTAGCTTCTGGGGTGGAGCTTACCAAAAATGGGTCTATATCCTGACAAGGCACAGCGCAGATTATGTCTGCTTCATAACCGGTTGTAGTACCTGAGCCATTGGTCACAAATCTGAGCGTCAAGCAGCCATCGGGATTGGTTGCGATTACGGTTCCTGGATTAGTTGCTCCATTGTAACTATTTATTACTGGTGCTGAAGTGTCGGAACCATCATAAATTGTAAGTTCGTCAACATTCAATTGGGTACTAAATGCTAAGAAATCCAAAATAATGAATTCTCCATTAGCGGTGTCGATAGGACATATTGTGGTTACAATATCCTCATTACTTGAGTAAGGACCCGTTGGACCTCCAGAGTCGTATAATTTATCAGGTGCGCATCTATTAAAGGTCCCATCTTGCATAAAGACGTCCTGCGCATTTACAAAAAAGGGAGCAAGAATGAATAGTAATATGTAGTAGTATTTCATAGGGATAATTTATACGACTGAATCTTTCAAATAGAATTGATTACTTCAGTATTGATGTTACATTCAAGAAAAGCGTTCAAAAAACAATTTTTTTCAATATGAAATTAGGAAAAAATCGTTTAAAAAAGTGTTCAAAAGTTAGTAAATGTAACTGTTCTGAATAAAATTAACAGTTTGTGCTCCTTTAACTCCAAATAATATGGATAAACAGTAAATATCCTATATGTTAATGCTATGTTAGGTATTTATTTTACAACTATTACTTTGCTAATTTTGTTAAAAAATTTAGACGTGCATACCATATCCATAAAGCCAACATCGAATGAGGCGATTTTGAAGTTTGAATCCAATCAGCCCATAATAAGAAATGAGAGTTTTGAGTTTAGCAATATTGATGAAGCGAAACCATCACCCTTAGCTCAACAATTATTTTATCTCCCATTTGTCAAAAAAATTTACTTGTCTGGTAACTTTGTTGCCATTGAACGTTTTGATATCATCGATTGGAATGATGTTAAGGAAGAAGTATCTCAACAAATAGAAAACTTTCTTAATTCTGGTGATGAAGTTTTAAACCAATCTCTTGTAAAACCATCTAAGAAAATACCAGTAACTGTTTATGCTGAAAGTACTCCAAACCCTTCAGTTTTAAAATTTGTGGCCAATAAAAAATTGGTAAATGCAACCTATGAATTCAATTCTATTGATGAAGCTAACTTTTCGCCCTTTGCAACGGCGTTGTTTCACTTTGCATTTGTCAAAGGGGTTTTTATTGATGAAAATTATGTGTCAATTACCAAATATGACAGGTCTGAATGGACGGAAATCACCTCTGAGCTCAGGGAATTCATTAAAATCTACGTCGAGGATGGAAAAATAATAGTTGATGAAAATTCGGCGCAAGTCAAAGCAAAATCTACTGAAGCTCTTGATGAAAACTATGAGAAGTTAGATGATACCTCAAAGGAAATTGTAAACATACTTGAAGAGTACGTGAAACCTGCAGTAGCGAGTGATGGTGGTAATATTGTTTTTCAATCTTATGACCCAAAATCAAAGAAAGTAAGTGTTATTTTACAAGGTGCCTGTAGTGGTTGCCCCTCATCAACATTTACACTAAAAAGCGGGATTGAAAATATGCTCAGGGAAATGATGAAGGGAAGGGTTGAAACTGTTGAGGCTATAAATGGATAATTGATAAACCAAAATAAACGGCATAAATTTTGATGCCATTAATCAAACTCAAAACGCATGAAATTATTTAGAATTACCCTGGTCTTTATTTTAGCGATAAGCCAGACCTCATTTTCCCAAGAAGATAATACGGGATCAAATCAATTGCTCATGGAAGGAAGTGGAACAATGCTAATGACTACCGGAAAGCGTGCACTTAAAACCAAGGGTACACCTTATCTAAAAGAAAAATTTGAGGCAGCAAATGTTATTGGATTTGACAATAAGATTTATAATATAAGGTATAATGCCTTCACCGATGAAATCGAAATAAAATTAGAAGACGGTAGCCTCAAGAAGATGAATAATAGCTTGGAAAATGTTGTCGTAAAAACAACTCTATCCAAGACCATTTTCGAACCGTTGGAATACGTAGATGAAGATGGAAATAAATTGAAAGGGTTTTTGATTTCCTTAACCCCCAACAATGACTCGGTTAAACTTTACCTAAGAAAATCCAAACGATTTGTGGAGGCCAAACCCGCGCAGACAGGCTATGATAAGGATAAACCAGCAGAATATAAAGATGAAAGGGATGAGTATTATATCAAGTATAATGATAGCCAACCTGTGTTTGTCCCGAAAAAGAAAAAGGATTTCTTGAAATTATTCCCTGCAAAGAAAGGTGAAATAGAAAGCTTTATTAAAAAGAACAAAATAAAAACCAATAGAGAAGACGACCTCATTGCTCTAACAAATTACATGAATAGTCTTTAGAAACAAGCTTATTGTTTTAACTCATAAGTTCCTGAGATTTAATATTAACGTAAAAAATCTCAGGGGCTTTTTTATTAATTTTAAATTATCAAATTAACTAACTATTATGGAACTACAACAATGGATTAACAAAGGCTACGAACTCATTATTGAATTTGGACCAAAAGTTACTGCCGCTATTCTAATATGGATCATCGGGCTCTGGGTCATAAGGATTTTAATGAAA
>JBCCOJ010000201.1:0-6152 GCA_039025415.1 Bacteroidota bacterium
AAACAGAAAGCGAGCCTAACTCAAATACTACATCAGAACGATATGAAAACCCCATAGACTAACACCATAGGCGACTCTGTTCAACCTGATTTTCAACAGCAATACGCCCCTGGCGTACAGATGTTGAAAATCTTAATGTTGGCTGTAATATAGAAATGGACAATAGAACTGAAGAAATAATAAGGCGATTTGAAAAGTCATGGACTGAGACTGAGAGTTTCTATCGTGATTTATTAGAAAACTATGACGGCTTCAGTTTTGTAGAACCAATACTTGAGCTGATCAGAAAAATGAAAGACTCGGGGGAATCGCAGAATTTTCGAATTGGTACTTCAATGCACACTTTAGTGATTTCTAGGTCTGTAGATCATGGACTTAGGAATGATCAAAAGGAGATTAGAATTGAAAAGGTAAATGACTTGAAGGACGGATTTGAATACGAAGTTATAATGCGTCAAGGAGACGAACTATATCGGGAATATAGAGTAACCGACTTAAGTGATGAAAGAGTAATGAAGTTGATTAAAACCCTAAAAAAAACTTTAATAGATTAAAAAAACCACAGCCAACAATGGCTAAAATGCATGCCCAACCAACCTAACCGTTGCACGACATTTTAGCCGGAACGTTGTAGCCAATTCCCCAGATTTACCCTCCAAAATCCACGGGTGAAAAAAATAGGGATTTTACCAGGTAAATTAATATCCCCAGCTAACGGGAAGAGGAATAATTAAATCAAAAAATAGATACTGATAATCAGCTAACGTTAGTCAGGATCTTGGAAAGATATAAAATAGAACATGCCTAAACTTTACGAATATCTCGGAATTATTTTATGCCAACGAGCATGAGCCTATACACGTACACGCTAGGAAGGGAGAGTTTGAAAGTAAAGCTGAGATCATTTTGTCTGAAGGGAAAATAGAAAAAATAATTATCAGGAATATAAAAGGGCGAAAACCCCTTAAAGGAAAAGACCTTACTAGCTTAAAGAAGTTTTTGGAACATTATTCGGATGAAATTGTAAGAAAATGGATAGACTATTTTGTATACCAGAAGGATATTCATTTTGAAAGAATAACTAGGAGGCTATAAAAATGGAAATTTTAGAACAGTATACTACGCATATTGCCCAAGAAGATATTTCAATCCTTGACGCTAATTATATCGGAGACTTTGCCATTAGAATTTCATTTAATAATGGCCATCAAAAGCTAGTAGACTTCAAACCCTTTCTCGAATCTGCTAAACATCCCTCTGTTAAGAAATATTTAGATGAATCCCTTTTTAAGGAATTTCAAATTGTAAATGGCAACTTAGATTGGAATGATTTTGATCTTTGTTTCCCTATATATGATTTGTATATAAACGCGTTGAAAAAAGAAAATACAACCTACAATATTAAGTAGGTGCAATATATCCTAAGCCTCCTGCTGCTCCACCACGATGTATGAAATCATAGTCACAAAGAGCCTATAACTTGAGAACAGGCTAGAATTAATATAATTGCCTTTGTGTCACTATTCCCCAAATTTACCCTCCAAAATCCCTGGGCGAAAAAAACAGGGATTTTACCAGGTAAATTAATATCCCCAGCTAACGGGAAGAGGAATAATTAAACCCAAAAATAGATGCTGATAATCAGGTAATTAGCTAACGTTAGTCAGGATGAAATTAACTATCATATACCACCTAAAAAATAATGGCAATAAGCGAATCCATATTCAGAGTCTTAACCTTCAGATTGAAAAGGAATGAAATGTTATTGTTGACTTCAAAACATTTTTTTGCCGGCTTAATTGGAACATGGGTTGTTGGCATAGGTCGATATTGGGATGATCCAGGAGCCAAAATAGTACAACATTTAGGGCTGGGTTCAATTATATACATTTTTGTGTTGGCTGCACTTATCTGGTTAATAGTTTATCCATTTAAAATTGAAAACTGGAAATACTTTACTGTTCTAACATTTATCTCGTTAACTTCCTTTCCAGCAATTTTCTATGCTATTCCCGTAGAGCGATTTTTATCAATTGAAACAGCAAACACTATAAATGTTTGGTTCTTAGCAATTGTTGCAGCTTGGAGACTCGGATTATTGTATTATTTCTTAAGTAAATTCTGCCAGCTATCAATAGGTAAAATATTGACTGTCACTTTCATGCCAATTTGTCTAATAATCTCAACACTAACTGCATTAAATCTCCATAGAGTAGTTTTCAATATAATGGGCGGTGTTCGAAATCCTACTCCTCATGATTCAGCATATTTTGTATTGTTACTTTTAACTACAATCTCAATCATATTAATCGGGCCACTAATAATCGCTTATATTAGATTTATATATCTCAGAAACTACAATAAACACCCAAGCAAAAAACACGAGACATGACATTATGGATGACGCTCATCCCTCCCTTTGGTCAGGACGCCGCATCCATTAACCGTTATCTTCAATAAAAAAAATACGTATCTTGACTTAAAGGAAAAATGGAAAGTAAAAATTACATATCGAGAATCACCATCATACCTACCATTTGCCACGGGAAGCCTACAATCAGGGGATTGCGATATCCAGTTGAAAATATGTTAGAGTTGTTAGCTGGTGGGATGACTTTTGAAGAAATTCTTGATGATTATCCAGATTTAGAAAAAGAAGATTTACTCGCCTGCCTGGGATATGCGGTTAAAGTTACCCAAACGAAAAATATTTACCCTCTGGCTTCGTGAAGTTTGTAGTGGATGCCCAATTACCTAGGAAACTGTCTTATTGGTTGAGAGACTAAGGGTATGACAGCATTCATACCTTAGGTTTACCTAAAGGCAACGGCTCTGATGATATTGAAATCAGAAAGTATGCTGACCGAGAAAAAAGAATAGTTATTTCCAAAGATCACGACTTTTGGGATGATCATATCGTTCATGGAAGTCCCCAAAAACTATTGATTATAAAAACAGGCAATATTATTAATCCCGTCCTGATAAAGTTGTTTGAACAGAATATGGAAAAAATTGAAGCCTCCTTTAAACAAAATAGTTTGGTGGAGTTAAATTGGCATAGCTTAATTATTCATAGTTGAAAATAGTAGACCAAAGATAACACATGACTAAATGCCCAGGCTTCGCCCAGCATATAGCCCAAACGTTCTCTGCAAGCTATCAAAAAAGGAACACACCCAATTCTGTAAATTGTGTTATAATTCCCGTTTTCTGTGTTATTTAACAGGTTCTCATAGGTTTTTCTTTGCATAACAAATTAAAATTATAATTATGTCAGAAAAACATGGAACAATCTATTGGAGTGAGTTGATAACGCATGATGTCGATGCAGCTCGCAATTACTTTGAAAAGGTCGCTGGTTGGACTTTCACCACTGTGCAGATGCCAGAAGGCCCGTATCAAATGGGCTCAATTGGCGGAAACAATTTCACAGGCATTATGGACATCAAATTACACCCGGAAATGAAGGACATGGAGACCTTCTGGTTAACATCTATCACCGTTGATGATGTGGATGCAACCGTTGCGCAAACGCGTGAACTTGGTGGTAAAATCATAAGGGAGCCATTTGAAGTGCCTGGTATGGCAAGAATCGCGATTGTCTCTGATCCTTCAGGTGGGATAGTTGGGTTTGTGACCCCATTAGCGAATGAGGTTAATGCCCAATCATAGATTTTTTTAATAAAATGATTAGTGCCGAATATGCGCTATCGTTTTGTGAGGATAAATAAGTCAGACAGCATCGAGTACTACCTCGGTGCTATTTTTGATTAAAATCTCTTTATTTTTATCAGAATGTCTCAAGAAATAATCAATATTCAATCCATAAGCCAGTTGCATAACTGCGTGGGTTTAGACAAACCCACCCATCCATTAATTAGTCTTGTAGATGTTTCTCAATTGGAGACCCAGCAAGAAGGGATAGGAATGCGAATGACCAGCAGTTTATATATGATCGCAATCAAAGACAAAAACTGTGGATTGCAATATGGAAGAAATACATATGATTTTGATGAGGGCGTGATGTATTTTACAGCTCCCCATCAAATTATGGAAGTGACAAATGCTCAAAAGAAAGGTGAAAGACAGGGGTGGGTAATCAATTTTCATCCAGACCTTATTCGCAACTTACCTTTAGGGAAGACAATAGAAAACTACAATTTCTTCTCTTACGATGTTCACGAAGCTTTGCACCTTTCAGAAGCCGAACAGCAGACCATAATGGACTGCGTCAATATTATAAAGAATGAAATTTCAGAGCGAATTGATAATCATAGTCAAACGGTGATTGCTTCCTCTTTAGAACTTTTACTCAATCTTTCACAACGGTTTTATGAAAGACAGTTTAATACCCGTTCCGCTAAAAACTCGGATATTTTATCTCAATTTGAGGTTCTTTTAAAAAAATATTATCAAGAAGGAAAATTTACTACCATAGGAATTCCCTCAGTTGAATACATAGCCGAAAAAGTGTTTTTATCACCAAATTATTTGAGCGACTTATTAAAAAAAGAAACTGGTCAAAGTGCCAGAGATAAAATCAATTCTTTTATAATTGAAAAGGCAAAAACACGTCTTTTATCCGAAACTACCTTGGTAAGTGAGATAGCGTATGACCTGGGGTTTAATTATCCGCATTACTTTAATCGCTTATTTAAAAGCAAAACAGGGAAAACACCTAAAGAATATAGGCAATTGAAAAAGAAGGAATGCTTTGAAGAAATAACTTGATAAATGAAGAGCAAATAAAAAATTGGGTTGAATCCATCTCTTACGCAACAATGATGATTTTAGACGGAAGTGATAATTCAACTGCATTTGAACTTTACGAGCATGAATAAAATAAAAGGAGATTTAATTGAATTGGCAATTGGCGGTAAATTTGATTTGATAATTCATGGATGTAATTGTTTCTGTACAATGGGTGCAGGAATTGCGAAAACAATTAAACAAAAATTTCCAGAAGCCTATAAAGCAGATTTGCAAACAGAGAAAGGTGATAAATCGAAATTGGGTAAAATTAGTTGGGCGAAATCAAAAACAGGAAATGGGGCATTAATAATTGTGAATGGATATACTCAATTCAATTGGAAAGGAAGTGGAAGAAAAGCGGACTACGAAGCGATTAGAGAAGTCTTCAAAATAGTGAAGAAAGAATTTTCAGGATTGAGAATAGGTTATCCAGCAATCGGGGCAGGATTGGCGGGCGGAGATTGGAAAATAATTTCAGAAATAATCAAAGAAGAATTGAAAGATGAAAATCATACTTTCGTTGAATATCAAAAATAGAAAAAAGGATACGGAAGCGAACAAAGCAAAGCCGTCGATTGCCAGCAAAAGCTGGCAACTGCGGCTATGTGGGACGTTAGGTAAAAAAGAAATAAACTAGACTTCCTGATTCCTAAAACAAACAAAAAACCGTAAATTCAAGATAAACAATTGTTATGAGAGATAACATCATCACTATCTCACCGGATATACAAAGTGGTACCCCTGTATTTTCCAACACCAGAGTACCTGTGAAAAATCTCATCGATTATCTCAAAGGAGGAGATAGTATTGAAGAATTTTTGCATGACTTTCCCTCAGTATCTAAAGATCAGGTTTTCGCCTTATTAGAATTGATTGAGCAAATAGTCACCTTTACTCCAACTACTCCTCATGAAAAAAATGCTGCTTGATGAAAACCTACCCAAACCTTTAAAAAATCATTTTTCAGATAAAGTCGAAGTTCTTACAGTACCAGAAATGGGCTTCTAAAAAAAATGGTGAGTTAATTTCCTTAATGGTTCAGGAAGGGATAGAATACTTGATAACCGTTGATAAAAACCTGGAATATCAACAAAATTTAAGTAAGTATTCTATTAGGTTAATTGTTCTTTTGACCTATTCCAATAGATATAAAGATTTAAAAAATAAGGTAGAAATTATTGAAAACCATATTTCCCAGATGAAAGAAGACCAGAAATTACTCCATATTGATCTGAGAAACTAATACTTAGACAGGAACGTCAAACTCAGTATATACCCCACCATCTGCTCAAGCTCTGCCTTGGTAAGCGCGGGATGGGCAGGCATAATGACATTGCCTCCCCAATTGCCGCTACTCCCATTTTTAATTCGATTGGGAAGAGAATCAACAACGAAGTCTT
>JBCCOJ010000202.1:0-6129 GCA_039025415.1 Bacteroidota bacterium
AAAATATAACCTCTTGTTCTACGTTATTATCTTTTCTATTTTCATTCCAATTATTTATTTGTAAGGCAATCAAAATCCCAATAACTACCAAAACAATTTCACCAATAGCGTAAAGTAAGTATTTGTTAAAACGGTTTTCAGTTAAAAGCGTTTTTCGAATATTTCTAAAAAACTTTATCATATTGTTTGAACTTTTAGTTTTCCGCAAGCGGCTATTTCCACCAAAGGTCTACTAGACCTTTGATTTTGCTTCACAAAATTTTGTTTCAATAATCTAAAGAATTTAATCATGGTATAAATATGTTTTGTCAGGTCGAGCGGAGTCGAGACCTCTAGCATCTCGACTTGCTTTGCAAGTTGCTATTTCCTGCTCTGCAATGCTCGATATGACGCTCGAGGTGACAGATTAATATTTTATTTAAACTTCTCATATTAATTTAATAATTGTGACTTCTCGACTCCGCTCGAAATGACATGTTTGATTTTGCTTTTTCGAGATTTCCATGCTAGTTTAACAATTGAGAGATTAATGAAACAGAGAAAATCGTTAGCATAAACCAACCTATAAAACCTTGGATGATGGCCAGATAACGAGGCAAGCCTTTTATTGGGATTTCTCCAAAACCAAGCGTGGTAAAGGTGTTGATGGATAGCATTAAAGCATTTAATACTTTTATGAATAAATCATACAGCAAACCGATGATTAACAAAAACCCAATTTGTATGTTTTTCCACCGTTTTTGTTTGGGTGTTAAGTCTTGCCATTTACCTTGTAACACATCTGTTAGTTTTAAAAACCTACTTGTTATTCTTGAACTAAACATAGACGCATTATACAAAGGTTTACTCCAAGTGATAAAGAATTTTGGCAACTCTAAATGTGCTTTTTCTAAATTGGTTTTAAACTCTTCATAAGAGCTTATTTCTTGTTGCTTATCTTCTAAATACAAGGTATGCATACCTTCTTTTCTGCGTAAGTATTTTTGGAAGAACTCAAAACGATGCATCAATCGTTTTTTGCCTAAGGAATCCCAAGAATTTGGGAAGAGTAAGTAAATGAATGCAAAAAATAAAATAACGTATAGTGAAAAAACTACTGCTCTTGCTGGTTCAGTACCATAAGCAGAGAACACTTTTAAGAACTGATTGATTTTCCAAGTAAAATAGGTAAAAAACCTCGGGTTTTGTTGATGCTTTACTTCTAATCTTTGTGTTTCTAAATCTTTAAGTTCTATATAGACTTTATTGGCAACTTCTGTATTGTATTTGCTTTTATAATACTTATAAAATTGTCCTTTTAGAGAAATTTCTCTTGCATAAATATCATCATTGGATATTCTTACGGAATCTAAGTAGATGTCCTTGACCTCCTTTTTCTTTTCAACATCTAAACCTGAAAACATCAAATCTGTAGTTTCTAAACTGTAATCTGTTATACCAAAACTAGATGCTAACTTATTAGAAAACTGCTTCCATTGAATCACATCTTTAGATTTTAATTCATCTATATAAAATGAAACAAATGGCGGAAAAGAATTATTTTCAAACGTTACTCTTATATTGTTCTCTAGATAAATATTTGCGAATTCACTAATAAAGCTATTCTTAGCAACAATATTGTAATCCATGTCATACAGAGCAAGAGTTATGCGGTCTTTACTTTCTATATAATTGTCTCGTAGAATTACCGAGTTGTTTTTTACTGCAAAAACACTAAAGGTCCTTTTGGGTTGCTTTGATAAGAACCGATTATATTCCATCAAAATCCAACCTATTTTCTGGTCAAAGCGATAGCAGTTTTTTTCTATGTTAAAGATGTTAAAGGTGTTAAAACGAAAACTGTTGTAGTCATTTCCAAAGGTGTATTTATCTTCATATAGACATTCATAAAGTTTCGAATCAAATGTTTTGTCAAAAACACAATGTTCCGCATTAAAAGATAGGACTTCGTTTAAAATCACATCCTCCTTAAAATGAATAAATCGTAATGCACCTTCAGTCCAAGAATCACCATCTTCATTATATATATTCGCTAAAAGCTGAACATTATTTAGTTCTATTTTTTTATTGACTACAATAGTATCATAGATATTGTATAGGCTGTCTTTCCTAAAACCAGAAACACGCGATTTAAAACGTATATCTGTTTTTGGATTGTATTTTATGAGTGCGTCCTCTAGTTTAAATACAGAATCTTTCTCATTTTGAATGAGTTGTATAAATTCTGTATAGCTGTATTCTTTGTAGTTAGTGCCTTGTGAATAAACACTTAAAGAGAAGAAAATAGCAATGAATAGTAGTAGCTTTTTACGGATATGTATAAACAATTTAATCATTGCTCTATTTTATAGTCTAAATATTTGTCGAAAATGGGTAATGGCTCTATATATGGTTTTGATTGGGACAACTCCTTGTGTATAGCTTGCATAAGCTCTATCCAAGTTTTCTTCTTTGCTATGAGGTAATTAATAGCACTGATTTTGTCATAGTAGGAAGTTACTACCATACCTTTAGTCCGCTTCTCGTTGAGAA
This sequence comes from Bacteroidota bacterium, assembly GCA_039025415.1. GTDB lineage: Bacteria > Bacteroidota > Bacteroidia > Flavobacteriales > Flavobacteriaceae > Psychroserpens. The sequence goes on from JBCCOJ010000202.1 coordinate 2,533, forward strand.
AGTTCAAAACGCTTTTTTTAATGTCTTCATCATTTACCTTTGGTAATCCTTTGATTAAATTATTTCGATAGAGGATACTGGATTCATTGATGTAGTTAATTCTTCCTTTATTACGTTCAAAATAATAGTCAATACGTCTGTTGTATAATCCTATTCTTTCCATTAAATGGTAGTTAATGGCTTTGTTTAAAGAGTAATTATCAGTTAGTTTTCCAATACCTTGATTTTTGATTTTTTCATAAGTATTGGATGAAATATTTATATCAATATTCGCAACACCAACAATGTATGCTAAGCTATCAACTCTAATCTTTTCTAAATCTTTAATTTCAAAGATTGCCCGTTGTCTTTCGAAACTTTCAATTTGATTTTCTAAACCATAGTCAAATGCATTGATATGAAGTTTAAACTCTTCGATGAGTTCTTGCATTAAGACTTGTCCTTGCTCAATTTTCCTTCTATTCTCGTTCCAATTATTAATCTGAAGTGCTATTAAAATCCCAAGTACAACTAATAAGATTTCTCCAATAGCGTATTTAAAGTACTTGCCCATTTGGTTTTGTTCTAAAAGTGACTTGCGAACTTGTCTAAAGAGTTTGATCATTAGTCTTTTTCCTCAATTATAAGTGCAGGCAAGCTTAAAGACTTATACAAATCGTTATAGGCTTTCATCTCTGAATTAATAATAGCATCTCGTTCATTCTTATAAACCTGCCAATCATCCATCAAGTCCTCAAAGCGTTCTCTAGCACCTTGAGTCACTTTTGGGTCGGCCTGGTCTATATAGCCCTTTAAGTTTATAAGTTGCGCATTGAGCTTGTTGTTAAAATTGATTACGTCTTGAAAGGTTTTTTGTTTCTCTTGAATCAAGTTTTCTTCCCAACTATCAATACGTTTTAGTAATTCTTCTCCTTTTTCAATTAACGGTTTTGCATTTTCGTTAGACTTTAAGAGCTTGGCGAAGCTATTAAGCTGCGTTTTGGCAGAACGCATTTGATTTACCGATTTGTGCATGTCTTTTAAGGTATTCTCTATTTGAACCAAAAGACTTTGTTGTTCGGCAAAATCCTGTGGAATAGCTTTAATTGCCGGATTGGGAAGTATCGTGGCTTTAGTCTCTACACGTTCACCTTCTAACGTCAATCTTAGGGTATAGTCCCCTGGCGCTACACTAGAACCTGATAGACCACCAAAAACAAATACTTTATTTATAGCTGGTAAGGGGTCTCTATTGAAATCCCAAGTAAATCTATTATACCCTTTTTTAGATGGTAAAATTTCTGGTGTACTAGGTCCGCCTGGCCAAGATTTAAAATCCTTTGGTTTTTTGTTAGAATAGGTTCTTATTACTGAATTACCATCCAAGACTTCAAGTTTTAAGTCAAGGGTATCAGCATCTTTATCTAGATAATAATCGAAAGTGACTCCAGACCTTGGATTTTGTCCTTGTCCTACAGCTTTTGAAACACCACCAAATAGTCGATAGCTTGGTTTTGGGGTAAATAATTCTAATGAACTTGGATTACCACTCATCTGTTGTAATACACCTAAATCATCCAAAATCCAAAATCCACGACCTGAAGTAGCTGCGACCAAATCATTATCTTGAATAATCAAATCGTTAATTGGGACAACAGGAAAATTCAAATCCAAACGTTGCCAATGGGCGCCGTCATCGTTGGAGACGTAGAGACCTGTTTCAGTTCCTGCGTAAAGCAGGCCTTTTCTTTTTTTGTCTGCTCTCACTACTCTGGCAAAACCGTTATCATCATCTAGGCCATACACGATTTTTGTCCAGGTTTTTCCATAATCTGTAGTTTTGAAAATATAGGAGCTTAAATCCATTGACTTGTAGCGCATGATAACAATGTATGCTGTAGCCGCATCATGTTCTGAAATATCAATACTATTTACAACGCCATCATCAATACCCTTGGGCGTAATATTTTGCCAATTTATACCTCCATCCCTTGTAATATGGACTAATCCGTCATCGGTGCCAGCGTAAATGAGACCTTCTTTATGTTGTGATTCTACCAAGGCCGTTATTGTATTGTAGTTTTCACCACCCGCCGCTTCATTGGTATACGGCCCTCCACCGGCACCGTGTTTTTCTGTTTCGTTCTTGGTCAAATCTGGACTTACGGTTTTCCAAGACAATCCACCATCTGTGGTTTTGAACACGACATTACCGGCATGGTAAATTGTATTTCTATCATGCGGTGATGAGATGATTGGCGCATTCCAATTATAGCGATACTTAGAATCCTTTGGAGCGATACTCAACCCTAGTTCTGGATATTGTTTAATCGACTTTTGTTCTCGTGAGGATTTAGTCCATTTACTAATGTTACCTTGATAAGTACCACCGTAAACAGTTTCAGGATTATCAGGATCAAAAGCTATAAAAGCGCTTTCCCCACCGGCAACAGAATACCAATCTTTCCAATCAATACCGCCATCATTTGTTCGGCTGGCAATGGCTATGGCAGAATTATCTTGTTGGCCGCCATAGACATTATACGGCACTAAATTATCGGTGATGACACGATAAAACTGCGAAGTAACTTGATTTTGCTGTGTGCTCCAACTCTTGCCACCGTTAAAGGATATGTTGGCACCTCCATCATTGGAATTGATAAGGTTTGTGTTATCGTACGGATTAATCCATAAATGATGATTATCCGTATGGGGTACGGGAATATTAGAAAAGCTTTTGCCACCGTCAATGGATTTCATTACAGGTGCATTTAATACGTAAACAATATTTTCATTTTGTGGATCTGCAAAAATCTCCATATAGTACCATGATCTGGCAATATTTACCCTATCACCATTAACTTGCATCCAACTTTTACCCGAATTATCAGAGCGATAAACACCTCCTTTTTCGTTTTCAGCTTCAATTACAGCAAATACGCGCTCAGGGTTAGCCCTTGACACCGATATACCTGATTTCCCAAAATCCTTAGGCAAGCCCTTGGTAAGTTTTTCCCACGAATCTCCGCCATCAATAGATTTATACAATCCAGAATCCTCTCCTCCCGACTCCATAAACCAAGGATACCGCCTATGTTGCCACATTGATGCATACAAAATACGAGGGTTGGTCATATCCATGGACAAAGATGAGGCACCAGTTATTGAATTCACAAACAGAATCTTTTCCCATGTTTTACCGCCATCAATTGTTCGGTAAATTCCACGTTCGTCAGACGGCGCGTACTGCGCTCCTTGTGCAGTGACATAAATAAGATTGGGATTTGTAGGATGAATAATCACATCTGAAATATGTCGCGTTTTCTCTAGACCAAGATGCGTCCAGGTCTTACCAGCATCCATAGATTTATAGACACCATCCCCCATAGAGGTCATCACCCCACGAGCAGCGTGTTCTCCCATGCCAACAACCACAATGTTGGTATCACTTTCTGATACGGCAATAGCGCCCACCGTGCCTGTTTTGAAAAATCCATCTGAAATATTCTTCCAAGTAATGCCATTATCGATGGTCTTAAAAACACCGCCACCAGTTGAACCCATATAATAGGTATGGGGCTGCCCAATTACCCCAGAACATGTTACACTCCTTCCACC
>JBCCOJ010000203.1:0-6100 GCA_039025415.1 Bacteroidota bacterium
TTGAAAATTTCTAGTGTAGTTTCCTTTATAATGTCGCCACGACCCATTAAGGTGTTCTGCAATTGAACGCAAGCAAACTCGTGGATTCCTTCAGCCTTTTTAATCGTAACATTTTGATGCGTATTGAAATCCTGGTACAAAGGATAGGCATTTACACCAGTTTTCATTTCATCCTTGAGACCTTCGGTTCTTCCGTAACCTAAAGACAGACCAACGGAACCTTTTGCCTGGCCGGGCTGAATAATAACTGGAACATTTTTAACAGTAACACCGTTAACGGTAAGGTCTGCATAGCTTCCATCCAAAGCCCCAGTGGCATCGTTTTGATTTATAAATTCGTACTTTTCCGCATCTGCGGCCGAAATAGTCAAATAATTATCCCAAGAGGTTCGTGTGATAGGATCAGGAAACTCCTGCAACCAAGGGTTGTTAGCCTGTTGACCATCGCCCATTCCTACTTTAGTATATAAGGACAACTCCATACCTTCAGGTGCTACTGCTTTCACTAACTTTCGCGCCGCACTTCCATCTGAAATTGGAGCGATTGCCCCATTCACATTTCCATTAGAACCTGAAACAGTTGTAGTATTTGTAGTTGTTTTATATTCATCCTTATCTTCTTCCTTTATACCAACACCCACAGCTACATCATGGATAATACCACCAACAAATGTCCTGTCCTTTTTATCCATTAATTCGGTAGTGGAGGTTGTTATAGTTCTTGAGGAAGAACCATTGGGACTAGTTTCAAACATACTTGGTACGTAAACTCCATCTTGTAATGCCTTATTAAAGGAATTACCTCCTAAAATACCGCCATCCCAGTTTGATTTGATGTATTCTCTATAAGTTTGAGAATTACCATTCCACATTAATAGTGCCTGCTGAAATTGTCTAGTATCGAACAATGGACGAATAGTAGGCTGCATTAAACTGAAATGTCCTTTTTTCAATTCAACGTCTCCCCAAGATTCTAAATAGTGAGGGGCTGCTGCAATATATTGAGCGGCATTTGCAGATTCGTCAGCTTTCATCGAGAACGCAACTGAAAGTCCTGTTTTCTTTAAACCTTCAACAAATTCAGAACTATTTGGCAAGGTATAAACTGGGTTTACACCACTCATAATTAAAGCACCAACCTTTCCAGCATTCATATCTGAAATCAATTGAGCTACTTTTTCGTTTTTACCCTGTCTGGTTAAGATAGGCGTTGACGGGTCAAAAGCTTTACTTCTTAATGCCGAATTGATCGCCAATGCTACTGTCTGGGCATTAACATCTTGAATTCCCGTAACCAAAAGTCCGTTACTACCTGCTTTTTTAAGTTCAGAAGCAGCCATTTGAACTGCCCTATCTAGATTCTCAGGCAAATCAGTGGACACTGAACCTCCTGTAATAAGACTGTATAATTTTGCCAATACCTGCCTTTGTTGACTTGGCGACGTTGGCACACGTTTATCGGCATTTGCCCCAGTAAGTGACATATTTGCCTCGAATTGAATGTGCCTTGACATTTTCCCATTCTTAGGTACTCTGCCTTTGGCATAACCAGAATCAAATCCTCCTCCTTGCCAATCAGACAGGAAGTCAGCGCCAACCGAGACAATAGTCATCGCTTTTGAAAAATCGTAGCTCGGTAAACCTCTTGTGCCGTATTTCGCCTCGAAAGCATCTAGCGCTGCCGATTCTGAAACCGCATCGTAAACGACATGATTTACATTGCCATATTTGGTTTTAAACTCACCAATCAATTTATTAGTGGAAGGGCTGGCAAAGGTTTGTGTCAATAGAACGATTTGTTTGCCAGAGTCTTTAACTTTATTTAACGAAGCATTGACTTCAGAATCGAAAGTATCCCAAGTGATTTCTGCACCATCCTTCATCGGTGCCTTAACCCTTGTATTGTCGTACAAATCAAGCACAGAAGCATGAACCCTGGCGTTTGCACCATTATGGGTTTTAGCCAAATCATTGTTTTCTACCTTGATTGGGCGACCTTCTCTGGTTCTAATAAGAAGGCTTGCAAAATCAAAACCGTTTGCAATAGTGGTTGCGTAATAATTTGCCACCCCCGGGATAATTTCCTCAGGTTGCATCACGTAAGGAATTGACTTAATCACAGGTCCCTCACATGCTGCTAACGAAGCAGCTGCTGTACTAAAACCAACATACTTCAAAAAATCACGACGTGAGGTTGATGAAGATTCCAACGTATTTTTATCACCGAGAAATTCATCGGTTGGAATCTCGTTCACAAACTCTTTCTGTTTAAGCGTCTCAACAACGGAAGCATCTTTAAGCTCCCCAACACTTTTCCAGTATTTCTTGTTTGATGACATATTTTATAATTGAATTACTTCTTGTTTGTTTTATTTAGGCGAATTCTAGTCTGCATTGTTCAAAGATCCCCACTTTACTCCTCTGCTCAAACTTCGGAGCACAAAGCTGTGGGAACTATTAAGCGATATGCTTAGTAGTGACATTTACCACATTCGAGACCGCCCATTTGCGCCGCTGTTAGTTTATCTACACCGTATTTCTTAGAGAGTTCCGCATGGATTTTCTCGTAATAGGCGTTACCTTCAGTCTTCACATTCGTTTCCCTATGGCAATTGATACACCACCCCATGGTCAAAGATGAATGTTGATACATTATCTCCATTTCTTCGACTGGACCGTGACAAGTCTGGCACTCAATGCCTCCAACCGTCACGTGCTGAGCGTGATTGAAATATGCGAAATCAGGTAAATTATGAATCCTCACCCATTTTACAGGTTGTGTTTCACCAGTGTAAGCCTGCTCGTTTTCATCCCAACCAACTGCCTTATATAATTTTTGAATTTCTTTATTGTAATCCACACCATATTCCTCGAGCCCTTCTTTCTGAACCGATTCAGCCACTTGATAAATCGATTTGTGACAGTTCATACAAATGTTTAAGGATGGAATTCCCGAATGTTTACTCACTCTCGCTGAAGAATGACAATATTTACAATCAATGGCGTTCTCCCCGGCATGGATTCTATGCGAATAATGGATAGGTTGGATAGGCGCATAACCTTGATTAACCCCAACCTGCATTAGATAACCATAAACAAAGTAAGCACTCGCCAACAATAAGAATATGACACTAACCAATACCAAGAATTGGTTTTGAGCGAAGGCTTTCCAGATTGGTATGCCTTTATCTTTAACTGGCACTTCAATACCCTTATCATCTGCAAAGCGGTTTAGTGTTTGTCTTACCAAGATTAAAGCTACTGCTAATAGAGCGAATAAGACTGCTAATGCTCCAAGGATAAGCGTATTCGGAGTGCTATCAACCGGTTGAACTGGCCCTACAGTCGTAATAACATCATCATCCGGCTTTTCCGGCTCAGCTTCAGTATAGGCTAAAATATCATCAATTTCCTGATCGGTAAGTAACGGGAAAGCGGTCATCGCCGTGCCGTTGTATTCCTCGTAAATCTTATTAGCATACGGGTCGCCAGATTTTATCATTGCCGCACTATTACGAATCCAAGAATAAAGCCATTCTCGACCAAGTCCTTCTTCCTCCTCTAAACGTATAGCTACATTTTTCAAAGCAGGTCCCGTCATTTTTCTATTTAACTGGTGGCAGGATGCACATTGCGCGTTGAATAACTTTTTCCCGTTTTCTGGGTCACCTTCTTGAGCTGTAAGCGAAGTGGTTAACGATAGTAACAAAATCAAGCTCAGATTTAAGACTTTAGAACTTAGATTTCGGCAGATTCCCTGTGTCATATTTCGCGTTATATTATCGTCTAAAATTTGGTACGATTTTTTCTATTAAATATCAAAAAAACCGCTTTTATAAACTCTCGCAAAAATAACACTTAAACTCGATTTTGTAAATGTTAGAAGAGCGTTAATTAATAATTTATAAAGATTCTAAATAATTTTAGAATAGTAGTATTCGTTGGGTCTTCAAGACCATTAACCTGAGTTAAAAAAAAAGTGTTTTCTTTGCATTTTAGCACAATCATCTATGAAGAATGTAATCAAATTTTATGTTATCCCTACAGTATTTCTCTTATTGACTTTCAATCTGTTTGCGCAAAAAGGTACAGTTAAGGTTGATCAGGATAAGGCCATTTCCAAGTTATTGGAATACAAAAAAGACGTTAATACCGCCAATTTGTATAAAATTCAATTGGATTTCGGTTCTCGTTCGGAATTGGAAAAGGTGAAGTCAAAATTTGAGAGCGAATTCAGTCAATGGCCAGTAGAAATGGTTTACGAAACCCCAAATTACAAGGTCTGGGTTGGAAATTTCAGTACCAGATTAGAAGCCGATATTGCCCTTTTGAAAATCAAAGAAAAATTTTCTAAGGCCATGGTATTTGAGCCTAAAAAAAACAATGACTAATAGCCAAAAAGTAAGTTATCGGCTCGCTTTAAGTTTATAAAAGACAAACCTGTTTTCATACAATTCAACAAAAAAAGTGACTTCTAAAAGTCACTTTTTTTATTCGCGATTAAGCTAGCATTTTTTTGCCTAAACAGATTCAATTTTTATCTACCTCTTCATTATTTCTGAGAAGATAGCAGAACTTCCTATTATTTCAAAGTCTTTTTAACCTCAACTTCTTGGAAGGCCTCGATGGTATCCTCAATTTGGATATCATTGTAATTTTTCAACTGTATTCCGCAATCATACCCTTTGGAGACCTCTTTGACATCGTCTTTAAATCGTTTTAAGGATTCAAGCGTTCCTGTATGGATAACAACCCCATCACGGATTAATCTAATACCGGAGTTTCTATAAATTTTACCACTAATCACCATACATCCAGCGATAGTACCAACCTTGGAAATCTTGAAGGTTTCACGTATTTCCGCTGTACCCGTAATTTCCTCTTTCAGCTCTGGGGACAACATGCCTTCCATGGCATCCTTTAAGTCATTGATAGCATCGTATATAATGGAATAGGTTCTGATATCGATTTCTTCTTGGTCTGCAATTTGCCTTGCATTACCCATTGGCCTAACGTTAAATCCTATAATAATGGCGTCTGAAGCCGTAGCGAGAAGCACATCACTTTCAGTAATCGCTCCGACACCCTTATGGATAATATTGACCTGTATTTCTTCTGTAGATAATTTCTGGAACGAATCTGTCAATGCTTCAACCGAACCATCAACATCACCTTTAAGAATGATATTCAATTCCTGGAAATCTCCTAGCGCTATTCGACGTCCAATTTCATCGAGCGTAATATGTCGTTGGGTTCTTACCGACTGCTCACGTTGTAATTGGGTACGTTTAGCAGCGATTTGCTTGGCTTCTCTCTCGTCATCAAATACGTTGAACTTGTCACCCGCCTGAGGTGCACCATCCAGGCCTAAAATAGATACTGGCGTTGATGGCCCCGCTTCAACTACATCTTTACCACGCTCATCTTGCATGGCTTTTACTTTTCCGCTGTTTTTCCCGGCAAGCACATAATCGCCAACTCTTAGGGTACCTGCTTGTACCAATATGGTAGACACATAGCCGCGTCCTTTATCTAAAAAGGCTTCAACGACTGTTCCATTAGCACGTTTATCTGGATTAGCCTGGAGTTCTAAAATTTCAGCCTCAAGAAGAACCTTTTCGAGTAATTCCTTTACTCCAGTACCATTTTTAGCCGATATGTCGTGAGATTGGATTTTACCGCCCCAATCTTCAACCAGTAGATTCATATTGGCAAGTCCCTCTTTAACTTTTTCAGGATTTGCACCCGGTTTATCAATCTTATTAATCGCAAAAACAATTGGAACTCCTGCCGCTTGAGCATGGGCAATTGCCTCTTTGGTCTGAGGCATAATCGCGTCATCTGCAGCGATTACAATGATAGCCAAATCCGTCACCTGTGCACCCCTAGCACGCATCGCCGTAAAGGCTTCGTGACCCGGTGTATCCAAAAAAGCAATTTTTTGACCGCTATCCAATTGCACCCCATAAGCGCCGATGTGTTGGGTTATTCCCCCAGACTCTCCGGCAATTACATTTTCCTTTCTAATATAATCCAAAAGCGACGTCTTACCGTGGTCAACGTGACCCATGACAGTAACAATCGGAGCTCTTGGCTCCAA
>JBCCOJ010000204.1:0-6067 GCA_039025415.1 Bacteroidota bacterium
ATTTAATTTAAAAAGTTTCGATGCGATGCCGTCGCTCAAGAATTTAGATTTTCTGGCAACAAGTAATTTGTTTTCATCAATATACAATAAATGTTCATTTATTAAGGGTTCGGCTTGTTCCAAAAGGTATTTTTTGTACTGCAATCCGAAGTCTATTTGAACTTTTTCAAGCGAAACCCCCCAGATGGTTCTCAGCCCAGTCATAACGTATTCGTTGTACCTATCGGTTAGGCTTAGGGTCTCTTGTTCCTTCGGAAATGTACCCGCCTGAATCGCTTTAATATATTTTACATTATTCCTAATATTCCAACTGCGAATTTCACCGCTAAAAGAATGAGCTGAAGGCCCGATACCTAAATAAGGCTTACCCTGCCAATACGACTTATTATTTCTGCTGAAAAATCCTTCTTTTCCAAAATTTGAAAGCTCATAGTGAATAAAATCGGCCGCCTCCAAGGTCTCAATTAAAATCTGAAATTGTGCTTCGGCTTGTTCATCGTCCACATCAGCAATAACACCCTTATCAATAAATGTTTTAAGTGCGGTTTTTGGCTCTACGGTAAGCGCGTAGCTTGAAATATGCGGAATTCCAAAATCCAACGCGATTTCAATGTTTCTTTGCCATCGTTTATTATCCATACTAGGGATTCCATAAATCAAATCGATGGAAATATTATCAAAATATTTAGTTGCTTCCTTAATACATTCTTCTGCCTCGTTGGCATTATGGGCACGGTTCATCAATTTTAAATCTTCTTCAAAAAACGATTGAACGCCAATGGATAATCGATTGATGCCGATGGATTTATAGGCTTGGAAGGTATTTAGACTTGCGGCTTCGACTGCGCTCAGCCTGACAATATTTTCATTACTACAGCTAGATATCAAATCATCAGGGTTAGCCTCTAAGGTAATTTCAGGTCCCTCGGAAACTTTAAAGTTTTGATAAACTGTTTTAATTAAAAAATTAAGTTCTTCAATGGTTAAGATTGAGGGTGTGCCACCTCCAAAATATATGGTTTCAATGGTTATATCACCTAGTTCATCCTTTCGCAATTCTATCTCTTTCGCCATAGCACTAAGCATTTGGTTGCGATGTTTCAGTGACGTAGAAAAATGGAAGTCGCAGTAATGACATGCTTGTTTGCAGAAGGGGACGTGGATGTAAAGGCCGGCCCGCCCCGCCCCCGAAGGGGGAGCTTTCTTACTCGTTTGTGGACTGGATTCTGCTTCCATAAATGGAACTTATTGTTTAACAAGATATAGTTCAGCGCTTCGTAGTTCCCCCTTCGGGGGTTAGGGAGCTTTTCTTGACATAATCTGCCCAACTCGAGTACTTCTTGCCGCCTTCAACTCTTCCTTCATTATAATAATGGCAGACCGCTGCGGCGAGACCATCAGTGGCATCAAGATTTTTGGGTAATGTTTTTAGGTTTAATAGGCTTTGAAGCATCTTAGCAACTTGCTCTTTGCTTGCGTTACCGTTTCCAGTTATGGCCATTTTTATTTTTTTTGGGGAATATTCAGTAATAGGCACCTCACGCGATAAGCCCGCCGCCATTGCTACCCCTTGGGCTCTTCCCAATTTAAGCATACTTTGTACGTTCTTTCCAAAAAAGGGTGCTTCTATGGCAATCTCATCTGGGTGGTGGGTGTCGATTAGCTCGATTGTTCTTTCAAATATCAATTTCAATTTTAGATAATGGTCGTTGTGTTTTTTTAAGTTCAGCTCATTTAGCTGTAAAAACTGCATTTTTTTTCCAATTACCTTGATAAGACCAAAGCCCATTATGGTTGTTCCTGGGTCAACACCCAGTATAATTTTTTCAGTAGCCATTGGGGCAATATTGACAACCACTCAACGAAAATGTAATGCCGAAGGTCACTGTTAGAAGATTACCATTGAAGGCACCGAAGCCCTCAGACTGTGGGTCAAAATCACCCGCAAAGCCTAAAATATAAGAGACGTCAGTGTAAAGGGAAGCACGTTGGGAAAGTGCGTAATGAAATTCAGTTCCCGCCATTAAATTAAAAAACCCAAGATTGTTATCGCTAAAATTCCCAAGTGGCGAAATAAACGAATACCCTGGGCCAGCATGCGCGACCAAACCCATTCGCATTGGGATGAATGGTATAGACTCCGTAGGATCATAAACAAACTGAGCGTTGATTCTGGTATAGTTGGTTTTGAATTCAATGGATTCGTCAGAACTTGAAAATCGGTTAAAGCCAAAATCCAATTTAGCACCTATTTGCCTTTTGAACATTTTTTGTACACCTAAATGAACCGTTGGAAAATTAATAGGCTTTGCCTCAAATCCAGTTACAAAACCAGATTGGGACGGCATGTTAACGCCAAGAGCTACTTGGGCCTTCCAAATATTGGTCTCCTTTTGTGAAAAACCTAATATAGTAAACCCAAGCATTACCAATAACAGAACGCTTTTGTACAGTCTATTTTTTGGGGTCATGCTTAATTAAATTATTTTGCAACGTGAATAAATCATTGCTTTCAGACAAAGCTAAACAATTCTTTTTTGTGATTATCAAAATTGCAATTGTGGTAATTGCATTTTATACCATTTATAAAAGGTTGGTTGAAAATTCAGAAATTGAAATATCAGCGTTTTTAAGATTATCAAGGGAGAATAAACTTTTCTCCTTAAAAAACATACTTTTTCTGACCGCATTAACCACTTTAAATTGGTTTTTGGAAGTATTGAAGTGGAAAATCTTAGTGAACCCTGTTTCAAATTTGAATTTGAAATCTGCTGCAGAGCAAAGTTTAGGTGCTTTAACAGCATCACTTTTTACACCAAACCGAATTGGGGAATACGGCGCAAAAGCAATTTACTACGAGGCCCAAAACCGAAAGTCGATACTTGCCCTAAACTTCCTTGGAAATATGATGCAAATGGGCACTACCGTCTTTTTTGGTACAATCGGACTTGTTTTATTTCAAAAAAAACATCAAACTGCGCTACTCAAAATTGATGCTTACCATGTTTTAGGAGTAGTTTCGTTATTAATAATTTTAGTCGTATTGATACTAAAAACTAAAAAAATTGAAATTGGTTGGTTACCTGCGAAGCTTTTCTCAATAAGCCGAAATAGCGCAAACTTTTCCGTGGAAAAATTAAAGCGATTTTATCAAAAGATAAAAACATCGATTTATGTAAAAGGTGCTTCTATCTCCATTTTACGGTATTTTGTGTTTTCATTTCAATTCTTTGTTTTATTAAAAATCTTTGGTTCAAAACTCGATTATTTGGATTGTATGATAACCATAAGTCCGATGTATGTATTGGCCTCGGTGATTCCCTCTATCTTTATTTTTGACTTTGTGATTAAGGGCAGCGTCGCATTGTATTTATTTGCATTTTCGGGAATAAACCCACTCGTGGTTTTATCTGTTGTTACTTTGATGTGGCTATTGAATTTTGCGTTTCCTTCAATTTTGGGGAGCTATTTTGTACTAAATTTTAAACTCGCTAAGTAGGCAATTATGCTATTGATATTGTTAGGTATTACCATTTTGTATGTGACGCTTATAGGCAGTTTCATTTTTGGTTTTGACAAGGTGGCCTCATTTGAAATGACCGATGTCGAGGCAAAGCATAAATTCTCGGTGGTCATACCGTTTCGAAATGAGTCTGAAAATCTTAACGCCCTTCTTGCTTCTTTAGCGAGATTAAATTATCCAAAAGATAAATTTGAAGTGTTATTTGTAAATGATGCTTCCGAGGACAACTCTGAAGAAGTTATACATTCATTTTTCAAAAAAAAGAATCAAAAAAGAAATTTCAACTACAGCATTTTACAAAATATACAGCAAAGCAACGCGCCAAAAAAGGATGCCATTACCCTTGCCATTGCAACGTCAAAATTCGATTGGATTGTAACTACTGACGCCGACTGCACAGTTCCTGAGTTTTGGCTGGACGTCATTGACGCTTTTATTCAACAAAAAAAATGTGACATGTTGGTGATGCCGGTAGGTTACCAAGAACTCAATACGTTTTTAAAACGGTTTCAAGCTTTAGATATGCTTAGCCTGCAAGGGTCTACCATTGGCGCATTTGGAATCAAGAAACCGTTTATGTGCAACGGTGCCAATTTCGCCTACAAAAAAGGATTATTCAAAAAGGTTGACGGGTTTAAGAACAATAATCACATGGCTAGCGGGGATGATATTTTCCTTTTGGAGAAATTCCTCAAACAAAAAAAAACGTCAGTGAAATACTTGAAAAACAAAAAAACCTTGATGTTTACCAAACCTGAAGATTCATTTAAATTACTGGTAGCACAACGCAAACGATGGGCGTCAAAAACAGGTGGTTATAACAATCTTTTTGGAAAATTAACTGCCATATTAGTATTTATAATGAACGGGGCCTTAGTGTGCTCTCCATTGTTGTTTTTCGCCCATTTAATTTCACTTAAGGCCTTTCTTTATTTTTGGTTGATTAAAGTATCGATTGACTTTTTACTCTTATTTAAAACTTCCCGTTTTTTTGAACAGGAATCATTGCTTAGCTCTTATTTTTTTTCAAGTTTGCTATATCCATTTTTTAACGTTTATATTGCAATAACATTAGTTTTTTCAAATTATAAATGGAAGGGTAGGCAATACAAGCGCTAGCCCTATTAACATTAAATTTCTTAGTTTAGTACCACTTTTAATCTTGTTCCCAATGAAATATCTATCCCTAATTTTAGTTTGCTTATGCTTCACTTTGACCTTAAGCTCGCAGGAACAAATAGTCATTGAAGGTGAAACTGTTGATGTTATCACAGAAGCTAACGGAAAATTAGATTTTCTATACAAACTAGAAGATCGCACTTATCGCTACTTTATAAGAAAAGAAGACAACACCATAATTGAACTCAAAGGAGACGAATACAAGGAGCAATTGGCGCGCTTGGTAAGCGACACCAATTTATCGCCAGAAAAAGTAAAATTCACAAAAACTGGATTGAAAAAGTTTGTTGATGCCTACAATAAAAAAAGAGATGTCAATTATCAAATCACCGACACTTCCAGAGTTGAGTTTTGGCTAATGCCTTTTGCAGGAATAACGAACAATCCATTCATCACAAATGAAACTAATTCCCTTTTTGGGCAGTTTGGAGCAGAAATCGAAATCAGGGAACGTAACATCTCTCCCCGATCTGCGGTTTACATGAAAGTACGGCATGTTTTGAACAACGACGACTTAGATTATTCAACAACAGAAATTGCGCTTGGTTATCGTTACCGATTTAAATTAAGTGAAAAGTTTTATATGTTCCCAGATGTTAAGTTTGCAACGCTCAATTTCGTAAATGCTACACTACCAGTAGAAGATGAAGAAGGTGAAATTTCCATTCTAAACTTTAGGGACACTAATTTTGATGTGCCATTTATTTTTGGGATAGGTCTTGACTATCAGATTTCTGAAACTGGCTTTATTACCTTCAATTTCAATGAGATTGTGGCAGCTAATCTAAAAAATCAAGGTAATTTCTCAACCAACTTTACATTGGGATACCGTTTCAGTTTGTAAACAGTGCTTACTCAACTTTTATAAGAATTGGTAAGATAAATTGTGTCTCAACGGGTTGGCTTCTTTTTATAGCAGGAAAAATTTTAGGTAAGGAATCCAAACTGTGACGTATCAAGCTATCGATTTCAGGAATAATTCGTTTAGTCTCCTCCGAAATTTCAATTATTTGAACATTAAGTTCTCCTTCTTTGGAAATCAATAATTCAATACCAATTGTATCTTTTAGTTCTTCTGAAACGACAATTAAATGTTCAGCTAGATTGGTGTTTAGTTTATCCCGAAGTGTATTTTCGAAGCAATCCTTTCGGTTTTGGGCATTGTTACAAGATTCGAAGCTTGGATATTCGTCAACTTCATTCCAATTAAAGGTTTTCAACTCTTCCTCAAGCAAATCCTCGCTAAATACCTTTTGCTTTTCGAAATAATCGCAACATAAAAAGACTGTTGGTATTAGTAAAAAAAGATATCGCCTCATTAAATTTTAACTGGTAGCGAAATTTACGATATTTCTTAATACTAAA
>JBCCOJ010000205.1:0-6050 GCA_039025415.1 Bacteroidota bacterium
GAAATTGATTTAGACGAAGGTAATGACTATTCTTTCTACGAATATATTAATGGAATATATATACCCAAAAACTTAAACGAATGTTTTGACCAGTTAAACTTAATGTTTAGCCCAAAGCGGATTAAGGAAATTAAGACCAAATCTGAAGAAGAATTTTCGGTTGGTTCGCATTTTGGTCTTGGAATGTGGATAAGAAATAATTGGGGACTTTGGCAAGGCTCGAGGTTATATAAGTATTTCAATGAAAAAGGACTGAATCATCCTGATGATATGAGTAGTGTTATTTTAACCTTTTATCATAGACATCTAAATAATCGAAATTTAAAACTCATAAATCAAATCAAAGGTTATAAAGAGTATTGGAAAAAAGCGAATAAGGAAATCGCTTCTAAGCGTTTTAAAGCAAAAACAACAAATGAGAATACCTACACTGATTTAAAATTAGCTTTTGAGTACTCTGATAGTATCATAGATATAGAATTAATCGGTTACGAAGAAATTCCAAAAAAATTAGAGAGGTTTAAAAATTTACAAGAGTTGACAATAGAGGATAGTCCTAAAATCAATTTAGAAAACGCAATTAATAGAATCTCGAAAAATACAAGTATACAAAAGCTAAGGTTTTTTAATAATAGTAAATCAAATTATCCTGAAAACTTAGGCTCGCTAAAAAACATAAAATCCTTATGGATTTCAGGCGATAGTATTACAAATCTGCCAAAATCTATAATTGAACTAAAGGCATTGAATGAATTGACAATTAATGAGTGTCCAAAAGTTGAGTTCTATCATCTTTTCGAAACTTTGTCTGATATGAATAATTTAAAAGAATTAGACTTATCGGAAAATTTGATGAACAAAGTACCTGATAATATTGGAAAACTAAAACAGTTAAAAGAGTTATGGTTAGACGATAATAATTTGACGGAAGTCACACAAGGTATAAAATCACTACCGAATTTAGAATATTTAAGATTATTTAGTAACGAAATCAATTCTCTTGATTTCAGACTTAATGACCTCCCAAGTTTAAAGAATATAGATTTATGTTATAACCCATTTGAATTATTCCCAATTGAATTAAGTCAGCTGAAAAACCTAGAACGAATTACAATGTGGTATACAGATGTCAATTTTATCCCTAAAGATATTTCCAAATTGAATAATCTAAAATATCTTAATTTACAAAACAGTGAATTAAACGAAGAACAAAAGTTATTTTTGATTGAATCACTACCAAATACTAAAGTTATTGTGAAATAAAAACCGCCACCAACAACTTGTATAGGTCATTTCTAATCAGCTTCTTAAACTCAAGTTAAGGTATAATTGGGAAGTCGCCAAATTTTTAAATTTGACGATTTCCAATAAACAATAAATAATAACATTTAAAAATCTAGCTTGTAGCTCAACCGAAAATTATTCGCTAACTTGTAGGCAACGAGCCATATTTCAGGACGTGACATGAAAACGACAATTCACATATTGACATTAAGTTTTCTAACGCTTTTCAGTTGCTCACAGAACGAAAAGAAAGCAAGAGACTACTATGTAGAATCTCAACCATCATTCTTTGACCTAAAACATGGAGATTGGACTACTAATGATTGGATTCGAAAGCCTGAAAATCTTAAAATGATTCATGAGACTTTCAAAAAGTTCGGATACATGGACTTAATTGGAAGTCGCCTCAACGAGAATCCTCTAATTCTTCAAGAGATTTACATTAAAAACAAGCCCTACAATTTGATTGACAGTCTGATTATCTCATTTGAGAATAAAGAACTTGACGTTAAACAGTATAGAGAATTTTGGCTTCGCAGAGAAAAAGAAAAAAATGATTCTGTGGTTTATGACATATTAAAAGACATTCAATACTCTTATGAATCCAGGCTTTCTTCTCAAGAACTGTCAATGAACCCAGACCGCGAATTGGTAAATGACACTTTGCTTCAACTGCTTGATATTGAATATCCAAGACAGACTTTAACGAACGAAATAGCAAAGAATCATTTCGAAAAATTGATGGAGTTAGGTTTTCATGAATCAGCGTATAATCTCTTGTTTGAGCGGACTGAATATTCAGAAATTGATTGGAATAGAGAACAACTTAAAAAGAAATTAAAGACAACTGAAAAGAATGTATATCCTTGGTTTGAAGACAATGAAAAATAAAAAAGCACATACCCACAACAACATTGGTAAGCAATACCCTTCGGGACACTGAGCATAGCCAAACCGTTGTGCGTAAGTTGAGAATGACGAAATCTGAAACAAAATTATTAATCGGGATTGGAGTTCTGATTTTGCTAATTGATATTTTCCTAATGAAATATTGGATTAGCAATATTAAACCTGACCCCATTGATGTCTGTTGGAGTTGAATCATACAAACTTGAAATATTTGGAGCTAATATTCTGATTGGAATTATCGTTTTCTTTCTTAGAAAAAGACTTTCGATTTTGTTCTTTACCAATACAATAATCTGTTATTGGATTTTTTCTTTTTTCTGGAATAGTTGGATTGAGAATCATCCATATTCATCAACTGAATATAGTTTTCAAATTGAGAACAGAAAGTTTGTATTGGGAATTGACAGAAATCCAGACACTTTTGGAATTTACGAAATCATATCTGAATCAAAGGATTCATTAATTACAATTGGAATGCATGAAAAAGTAGGAGACAGTTTAAAGCTGACAAGTATGCATGAGAATATGTATTTTCACAATAATAAGTTGAACGGATTTTCGATAAGTCCAAACGCAATTGAACTGAATAAAATTGAATAAAAAACTAAGCACAAGAATGTATAACCGCAATTACGGCAGATTCGACTATTCTTCTGCGAAGTATCTCTGAGCGCATTTGAAATGCTTAGGGCTGGCCCAAGTCCATTGCCCCGCTCCTACTAAACACGAAGTTTAAGCTTATCCTAATCAATTACGTTTCTGCCAAACCAAAAACTTTTCATACTTTAACCCATAACTAATGGCGCTACCAATATCTTTAAAATTAAGCATGAAAAATAAATACCTTTTTGCACTCACATTCCTATTCGTTTTAATCCATTCTTTTGACGTTGCTGGTCAAACCTATGCCAGAAATGGTATGGTGGTTTCAAGCAGTAAGATAGCATCGCAAGTAGGCGCCGATATTCTAAAAAAAGGTGGCAATGCCATTGATGCCTCAATTGCCACGGCTTTTGCCCTTTCGGTAACATTACCTTCAGCAGGAAATATTGGCGGCGGCGGTTTTCTGGTATTTATGGATAGCTCCGGCAAAACAACCACCATTGATTTTAGGGAAAAAGCACCTCTAAAGGCATCTCCAGATATGTTCTTGAATGAATCTGGGGAGCTGCCAAAAGGAGAAAACCTTAACGGCAGGGAATCAACAATCAATCATATTGGCGCAAGGTCAATCGGTGTTCCTGGTACTGTCGCCGGACTTTATCTTGCGCATCAAAACTATGGGAGTTTGCCTTGGGCCGAATTGGTTCAGCCTGCAATTGAACTTGCAGAGAATGGATTTCCGTTGACGTGGAACTTGTATAAGGCCGCGACTTTTTTTGAGGAAAATTCACCTTTCAGCTTTTTGCAAGACTATTTTAAAAATGAAAATGGTCAACTGACACAATTCGGTGAGGTATGGAAACAACCAGCACTAGCCGCTACCCTAACGGAAATAAGAGACCACGGCAGAGACGGATTCTACAAAGGTATCGTAGCTAAGGAAATCGTTAAGTTCATGCTGGAAAATGATGGCATTATCACGCTAGAAGACCTAGAACGTTATACTGCGATGGAAAGAGCGCCCATCAAAGGAACCTTTAAAGACTATGACATCTATTCCATGCCGCCACCAAGTTCGGGAGGTGTTGCGCTTATTGAAATGCTCAACCTCATGGAATTGGCAGATTTAGATACCATTCAATTTAATTCTACTGCATATGTGCATCTTCTTGCAGAAGTTATGCGACGGGCTTTTGCCGATCGAGCAGAGCATTTAGGGGATTCAGATTTTAATTTAAATATGCCACTTGATAAACTTACCTCCAAAACCTTTGCAAAAGAACGCTTTGATAATATAAACATGACCAAAGCCTCGGTAAGTGATTCTACCAAGTTTGGACAACTTTACGACGGTAAGAGTACCACACACTTTTCAGTAATGGATAAGGCCGGAAATGCGGTGTCCCTGACCTACACCTTGGAGCATAGCTACGGGTCGGGATTGGGGTCTAAGAAACTAGGGTTTCTCTTCAACAACGAAATGGGAGATTTTAATCCGCAACCAGGGATAACCAATAACAAAGGTCAAGTAGGAACAGTTGCCAACCTAATTCAACCCGAAAAGCGAATGCTCTCGAGTATGACCCCTACTATTGTAGCCAAAGACGGTAAACCTTATCTTGTGATCGGCAGTCCTGGCGGTAGAACCATTATCAATACGGTGTTTCAAACCGTACTCAACGTAATTGCCTATGATATGCGGGTAGACAAAGCCATCGAGGCCGTAAAGATTCACCATCAGTGGTTGCCAGATACCCTATTTTATGAAAACATGCTTTTGTCTCCAGATACCATTGAAGCTTTAGAAGCTATGAATCATGAGCTAGAACCTGTGGAATCATTAGGGCGCTTAATGGGGATTCAAATCGACAGAGAAACTAATATCATGATTGGTGCATCAGATTCATCAAGTCCCGACGGGGGTGCCGTAGGAAATTAGATAGTTCTAAGTTCCGATAAAGTTTGTTAATTTAAAGAGCGAAAACTTGACGAAACCCATCAACTGATGCAATCCAAATAATCAATATGAATAAAATTGTTGTTTTAGTATTGATTATCAGTTCGGTTACAATCGCTACTGCACAAGAGTCATTGGATATATTTACGATATCTGGACATTTTACCACGCCCCAAACCTTTGTGGACGAATCCAATTTTACGGGAGAAACTACTGAAAGCGGCGCCATGATTAATTTGGTGACCCCAATTGTATTGAACGAAAAACAGATTTGGTACAATGCTATCAACTACATGCATTGGAACGTGGATAACAACATTACGTCCGCTGAAAACATTGCCAACCCAATTAACATCCACGGGCTTATTTTAAGAACAGGATTGATTCAGGAACTTTCAAACGGCAATTCCATTCAGGCTGTTTTTATGCCAAGGCTTATGACCGATTTCAAGAATATAGATAGAAGACACTTTCAATTAGGAGGCACCTTTATTTATAAAAAGACCTATCACGAGCGATTGAAAATTGGTTACGGGGTTTTGTACAACCAAGAGGCATTCGGTCCAAATGTTGTCCCCTTGGTCGACTTAGACTGGAAAATTTCAGGACGATGGTCGGTGTCTGGTTTGTTCCCAATTTATTCAAAAGTGAAATACAAGGTAAACGATAAGTTAAATCTAGGCATTCACCATTTTGGATTAATTACCTCCTATCGTTTGGGTGAAGACGCTTATCAAAATGATTACATCGAACGTAAAAGTATTGATTTAGGAGTATTTGTGAGATACAATCTTTTTGGTAAAATTCATGTGGAAGGCCGATATGGCTATTCTTTTGGTAGGCGTTATGCCCAGTTTCAGCAAAATGATAAAATTAATTTGGCCGTACCGCTTGCAACCATTGGAGATGACAGGACTCAGCTCAACGAAAATTCAAACTTTGAAAATGGGGCCTATTTCAATGTGAGATTGGTTTATGCGATTAGGATTTAAAATATACGCTAGCATTGAATTGTTCCAAAGAATGCTCAAAAGAATGAAAAGCAAAATTAAAATAGTAGTGTCCAATACCTTAACGGTCGATAACATTGTTGTCTTCCTTATATGAGAAATTGCACAACACACTGCTTTTTTTTAACTTTAAAGACCAAAAAAACTATCACTTCTACGTTAAAATTTAAACCGGAAATCGAACCGTTTATGCTTGATAAACCCAAGATAATCATGAAAATACGCTGTAGCCTTTTTGCTTTAATATTATGTGGAAGCCTAAAAGCGCAAAGTGATTTAAATTCAAA
>JBCCOJ010000206.1:0-6042 GCA_039025415.1 Bacteroidota bacterium
ATTTCAAATCATCAAATAATTTTAACAGCAGCCTTTTTTTATTTGACGAACAAAACAATCAATTAGAATTAGGACCAGATTTTATAAATAACTCTGTATATGAAATAAAGGGCTTTAATCTATCCTCAAAATACAAATTGATTCTGGGTGAATTTGACTTTAATATTAATTTAGACTCTTCATGGTTCGATTTGGAATACACGGATATCACCCTCGGTTTTGAGAATTCCCCATTTAATTTTGTTCCAACGCTTGCCATTAAATATAAGGCCTCCAAGGTTGATAATTTTGCATTCATATATTCGAGAAATATAATCAACCTGCCAATAGATTATGTATTACCGAATTTTATTCAGACAGGATTCGATTTTCTGCAGAGAGGATCGAATTCAACAAGTCAAGAAAGAACTAATTTTTTTCTGTTTGATTACAAAAGAGGTGATTGGACCAAAGATTTTTTATTCAACGGACAACTTCTCTACGCAAATGGAGAAAATGCTATTGGCAACATTCTAGAAATAAGTCAATCATTTACTACCTTATCGAGGGCATTTTTTTCAAATCAAAATACTTTTAACGGTAACGCTTCTCTTGATAGGTATTTTAAATTTCTTAAATCTAACTTAAAGCTAAATATAAGCTACACAAAAAATTGGACTGATGATATCTTGAATGGAGTAGAAAGAGAAATCAATGGTCAAACGACTAACATAAGTTTGGAAATGAGAAGTGCTTTTGATGTTTTTAATTATCATTTCGGAATTAGAAGCTCTTTGTCAAAAATTGAAACGACCACTGAAAGCGAAAACGCCTATTTGTACAACTTTCTTGATTTAAGCTTGAACTTTTCAAAAAAAGGAACGATTTCACTAGAAAATGAATATTATTCATTTAGAAACTCCACTAATCAAAATGCCGACTTTCTTTTTACCGATTTAGCCGCCAACTATATTTTAAAAAAAAACAAGCTTAATTTAAATCTTTCTGCCAGAAACCTTTGGAATACCGAATCCGCATCTTTCGTTTTTTTGAATGATTTTTCACGTTCCGAATTTAACTACACTTTGTTTCCAAGAATTTTTATGATTGGATTGGATTATCGTTTTTAGTAATGGTTAAGCTCGGAATTCCTATTCTTAATTTACCATTGTGGAAAGGTTTCAAATGGGAACTTTCTTTAAAATGATTTAATTTCTTAAACCTTTAAATTTCCATAGTTCAAAGTTCTAAGCAAAAGACATTAATAGTTAAAAGCGGCATTACATCCCAATCTGGTGGATTTCCATCATGAAAAATACTAATTTGAGAAGATGCTTCTGATTCTAAAGTACCTCATGCTTGCCTGTTTTGCTTATGTAGCCATTAGGATTGTGGTGCCCTATCTGGTAATTTTTATGCGATTTATGTTCAATGAAGCTTTTAAATGGGATAAATACGTTGAGAAGCCAAGATTGGTATTCTATGCAATGGGGCTTTTCTCCATGAGATTGGGGTATACAGGAATAATGGAACCATTGGAAAGATTCCCTACATTTTCCTATGCCACCGGAATCTTCCTTTTTTTGATCGGTATGTTCACTGCCCAACTCACATGGAGTAAATGGTTCGAGAGAATCTTTATTCCCAAAATCAAGGAAAAATTAAAAACTTCAAGAAACTTCAATATTTCAATCAGCGAGTCCCAATTGGGGAAACTCTATGACAACATGGTCCGTTATGATATGGTCATCATCGATAAAACTTCAAAAGATGATTTTATTCATTGCTTTTTAAAGGATTGGGGCGAACATGATGCGAAAATTCACTTGAAGTTAAAAAACCCCGCTTGCAAAGAGTTTTATGAACTCTTGAAAATAAGCTTTCCCAAAAATGATCTGCAGCTTATTGATTTCATAAAAAATTTGGATGTATTAAGGCGTGAGGATGGGCGGCGATATAACTACGATACCGTTAGAAACGCCCTGACCAGGCTCCGAGTCTCCAAAAGAAATGAGGAATTGGAAGCCGTATTTGCTCCATTTTCTTAAAACCCTGCTTGCATTCTCACCTATTTTGCTTGCACCACATGCGATGCAAGCCTTTCCTATTGTTTCCTATGCTAGTTTGCTGAAAGAATTCTATAAAAAAGTACAAAAGCTTTTGTCCATTGTTTCACCCAAAAAATGAAATAGTAATGGATTATTTAAAACTAGAGGAACGTCTTGAGCGCATAGAACGATTACTGTCCAGCAACAAGGAAGTACTGACATTCGAGGAGGCCTGTGAATACATGGGCGTATCACGAAGTTTTCTTTACAAACTTACTTCAAGAAGACAGATACCTCACTCAAAACCCAATGGTAAAATGATATTCTTCGAAAAGAAGAAACTCAATCTTTGGCTATTACAGAACAACGGAAAATCAAAAGCTGAATTGGAGGCGGAAGCACTTAAATATGCGCTTAGAAATAAGAAGAATTAAGTATGGATAGGGAGAGGAGCAAGCGAGCGAAATCAGCATGAAAATGATGATTGAGTGAGAATTCAAGATGTGTCATTGTCATGACAAATCTTGCTTTTGCTCCCGAAGGTCGCAAAAGAGGAAAAGGAATATGAAACGGGAATTCGTCCAATTCAGGTGCTCGGTTTACGAGAAGAAACTGCTGAAAGTGAAGGCCAAAAAGTCAGGTCTTTCCATCAGTGAGTATTGTCGTCGTGCCGCATTCGATGATAGGATTATTGAACGTCTTTCAGAGGACCAAATAGAAGCCTATAAACTATTGGTACAGTACCAGAACAATTTCAAGCGCATCGGGAATATGTTCCGAAAGCGAAATCCAAAATTGGCGGATGAAGTTACCCAACCGGCAAAAGAAATCAGGGAGCACCTTCTAAGTTTTAGGGTATGATTGGAATGGGAAAATCCATATCGCACACATCGGCATCCATGGCCTACGGACTTCGGGAGGAAAAGAAGCCCGAGATTGTCCATAGCCAATATCTGGCGGGAGATTCCCCAAAAGAGATTACCCAGGAGTTTAAAGTAATTCAACAGCAAAATGAACTATGTAAAAAGAACACGTTGAGTTTTGTGCTCAGTCCGACCATCAAAGATGGCAGGGAAATGAAGAACAGCGACCTGCAAGAAATCACCCAACGGTTTCTAAAACAAATGAAGTTACAGGAGAACCAGGCCATTGCCTTTGTGCACAGAAACCGGAAACATGTTCATATTCATTTGTATGTGAACCGCATAAATTTTCAAGGGCAGACCTACAAAGACAATTTTATAGGAAAGCGGAGCCAACAAGCTGCGGAACGGGTTGCAAAGGAAATGGGCCTGACTACAGTACGGGAAGTCCAACAACAAAAACTGGACATGGCGAAGGATATGCGTATGATTCTCAAAAGAATCCATGAAAAAGTAATAAAAGAGGTCAGGCCTAAGGACTTTGACCAATACGTCAAAGCGATGGAAGCCTATCCTGTAAAGGTCATCCAATCCATCAACAAACAGAACCAATTGCAGGGCTTTAGATTCAAGTTTGCGGGACAGAATTTAAAAGGGAGTGAGGTACACCGTTCCATGTCAATCAACAAGATAGCCGAACAGATTGGTTTCAATAAGAATGTATTGGAGAAAGCCAAAACGGAAAATGCCATGAAATTGATGGGTAAAACGGTAGGCCTCTCCCCTAACCTTGTGGCTAAGATTGCAACAAAAATCATCAAACACACTATCAAAAAGAGCATAGACCTTGGGATGGGGATTTAAAAGAAATGAATTATGGCAAAACTGGACGAAATAGCAGAATTGTTGACGGAGGAACTGAAGAATTTTGAACACTCGGTCAATCGAATGGAAAAACTGAAAGAGTTTCTTATGGGGTATAAAGTTTCGGCGGACACCGCTGATATTGACTACCTTCTAAAAGGGTACAACGACAGCCAGAAGAAAGCAGTTGAAGAACAGAACAAACTATTGGCCAATGTAATCTACCATGTTAAGAAGTCCATTGCCTTTCCAAAATGGGCGGTAAATCTGTTCTGGGGCTTTTTGGTGATTGTTTTGTTAGTCTTGGGATACGCCATATTCCAGATTTCGAGCATTCCCAAAAAGGAGCAAGCTGCTTTTTCCAAAGGGGAAAGCAACGCCGTCAGTCACTTTGAGCGATTTATGAAGGAAACCCCAGAGGCAGGTGCCCTTTATGATGAATGGCGCAATCCCAAAGGCAAAAAGTAGTTTGCGCCCTATGGAATTTCTCCTTCTCGCTTATCTTCCCGAACACGGAAGAAATTCCACAGGAACCGCGCGCAAAGTTTTTAGGTAAGGATTTGGGTGGAAAAAATCCTAACACCACAACAAAAATTTAAGTGTTAAAAATGGTCTATTTACTTTATAACTCTAAAAGCACTAGGTTCTAAAAATTCTTTAATGATGTCTATTGGCAAACTAAAGGCAGTTGCCAACTCTTCTTTAGAGTAACCCAAAGATTTTTTATGAATATTATATGCTTCAGCAAACAAGTTTGGCTCATCTATTAACACACTTAACTTATCGTCACTTCTACCTCCTCGACTTAGTTCTATATTGAAATAAACATATCGGTCATTAGTAATAAAGCCCAATTCTTTTGCCCTCCTAACAATTGATGACATCGAAGTAAGCCAATACCTTTTGAGTTCGGCTAAATCACCTAGGCGCAAATTTCTCATCATTGGACCGCTATATTTTTCCGGCATAAGGAATTCTGAGGTAAATTCTTCAACCTCTTGTTCACGTACCTTTTCAGTTCTATGCGGAGGTATCGCGAAATAGCAATGCATTAATATATGCCCATATTCATGAGCCAAAGTCCTTCGTTTTCGGTCATTACTGAAACCCTTGTTGATTATTATAATGGGAGTTCCTCCGTCCGTGATAAATGAGACACCGTCAAATTTAGGATGAGCGTTTATCTCGACTACCACAATACCTTTAGATTCTAATAAGGAAAAGATATTTAAAACAGGAATGCCGTTATTGAGACCTAGAACTTTTCTGGCGTGTTGCGCAATACTTTTAGGAGTATGACCTTCTTGAATATCCAAGGGGACGTGCTTGAATTCAGGCCATTCCAAAGAATCTGACATTTGATCTACCAAATACCCTATTAAACGATTTCCAAGTTCAATAGAAGTTTTGTCTCGCTTGGTTAAAGTTGCCCGTTTTCTATAATGGGTATTTTCTGAAAAATTAGAAATATTCTTTAATAACCAATCTTTAGGAAAGTCTAAATAATCTATTACTTTGATAACCATTTCTTCCGACAATACATCAAAGCCTTTCTCATGCTTTGATAAGTTAGGTTGCGAAAGTCCTGATATTTTGGAAGCTAAGTCAGACTGAGAATAACCTTGGGCGATATTGCATCGGGCTACCTCCTGCTAAGTCCTACCCAGCATTCTTGGAAGCTTTTATCCGGATGCTGGGGTTGGCGGGTGCTTAGACCCTATGCAACCCGAAGGCAACAATTTCGACTGGCAAGAGCGGCCATAGAGCACGGCCATGTGCACACGGGCTTAATCGACGTATGATATAATCTTCCATGGCGAGCAGCAGAAGCGCTCACCGCCACTAAGCAGCGTTCGGCCTTATGCACCGCGAATATGATTTGTCGGCCGTCAATGTCCTCGTTGTTGAGGATAGCGACTTCATGCGCACGCTGATGGCCGATATCCTCGACGCCCTATCGGTTGGCAAAGTGGTTATGGCCAAGGATGGGGAACAAGCGAAAAAACTAATCGAAGAGTCAGGCGATGGCACCGGCGTGGTGTTTGATATCGTCTTCTCAGATTGGGCGATGCAGCCCGTTAGCGGGATCGAACTGCTGAATTGGGTACGAGAGCATGCCAACCCTGATGTTCGCTTTATGCCATTTATCATGGTATCCGCCTATTCCACCTTAGAATGGGTTACACAGGCGCGTGACGACGGCGTTACAGAGTTCCTTACAAAGCCAGTCTCGGTTAAAACGATTGTCGCAAGGCTCACTTCAGTGATTGAAAAACCTCGGGCATTTG
>JBCCOJ010000207.1:0-6006 GCA_039025415.1 Bacteroidota bacterium
AAAATTATTTCTTCCAAAGAATTTGAATTAATCACAATTACCTGTTCCAAATAATTCTGTTTGATAATGTGTTGGGACTACCGGAAGCGACATTTAATTAAATGTAACTCTACCTCCGTTTGTCATTATTGGATAATTTTACTTTAGTCTTTCATCAAAAAACGACCTGACTTACATTTAGCTTAAAGCAGGTTGGTTAATATATATGCGTTTATGACCTCGTCGATTGTAACAGATAGTACTTCTGCTAACTATTTAACAGCCAGGACAGCTAATTACCTGTTCGTCAAAATTTGGTTTTTTAGGTATATCTTCTAGTTTCCAACCATTTTCTTTTGTCCAATATTTTTTCCTCTTTTCAATATTCTTAATCCTCTTCTCTGATTCGTGTTTCCAAAATGAGTTTGGATATTTTTTTATCAAACTTTTGTATTTAGTTATTGTAGAATCAGGGTGATTTTCTCTCTCTTGATTTACGATTCTTTCGTATGTTTCAAATGGTCTCACGAAATTATTGTTAATGGAATCTAATCTTCTCTCCAAATTCTCATTTGAACTAATAATTTTGTTCAATTTTTCATTAAGTCCACTCTCCTTTTTTTGCTCGGTACAGCTCTGAGAGCAAATGAAAGCAAGCATAATAATTTTAAAAGTTTTCATTAATTTTGACAATTTGAATTAGTAGAATTAAATGTATTATTCGAACTTATGATGTTTAATCTCTCTGTTTGACTTAGATTTGACCAGGCAACCGTAGAATTTTCATATAAACCCGTTGCCGAATCAAAAACTCCTGAGCCCATTAATCCAGTCCAGGCAAGTGCTTCATATGTTGCGTCCGTCTGGTTTGGGTCATATTCCCTCAAAGCTTGTTCAATAATATCGCGGTAGTGCTGTGCCATGGCTTCATGTTGAGCTCCAGAGGGCGACTGCCCTGAGGGTACGTCCCATTGCCATCTCAAATAGTAATCATAGATACCCTCAAAGTTATTACGTAAGCTTATGATAAAATTCCTCCATTCTTCATCTGTATATTGAGAGTAATTTAGATTAGGTTTATTAGCTGCACTGAGTAATTTTCTGAAAATTTCTGCATGTATCATTTCATGAATCATTGTTCTTGCAACTGAAAGGTTCGGTCTATCTAAATTATTTTCATTAAATGTAATTGTAATAAGATAATTATTAGGCGGACTAGTTTCTGCATTAGTATTACTTGCTAAAGTAGAACTAGAAGAAAATCTTAAATGAGCTACAGAGAACTCTTCTTCGAAGTTTTTCAGATAATTATTGAATGTTGATGCTTTACCCATAGAATCGTAAACAGATTTAAGACAATTATTATTTTCAAATTCTTCATCTAAGAATATCTGCTCGTCAAATTCCTCCAACAATTCATCAATAGCTTCTTGTTGAGCCTGTTCGCTACAGCCGTTGTTTTGAAGATTATCGTTAATTGAGTTCCACTGACCTTTGGGTAAGTCCAATTGTTCCAAAATTTGTGGATCAATAGATGTTTGGTTTTCAGAACCAAGTACGTATAGCCCGTTAATACAATTAAGTATTTCTTCTTGAACGGTCGGTTTTGTAGGAATTACTGGAGTCGTATTATCGCCGTCGTCGTCATTTGAATCGTTGTTGGAATTACCACCTCCATCAGGTGTCCACCAATTAGAGTTATTATTTGGATCGTAATCACCAGAATTTGGTGGGTCCACAAAATGTGGTTCGTCATCTTCTGGACAAGGTCCGTATTGCAACTGCACAATTAATTCTGTAACAGCATTATTATCAGGGTCACATCCTTGAGCTCCTGGGGCATGATTATTACCAGCTCCACAGTTCCAGTAACTTATTGCTCCAGTTATACAATCATTCAATGATTTGCTAAATACTGTATTTAAATCAATAAAATTGTTTGGGACTAATGAAATATAACCTGAATAAGGTTGAGTTGTATCCTGAAGCCATAAGTCTGTTGGGCTATACTCAAAAATCTCAGATTTTATAATTTCTTGATTGGAATTCGCATGCACAACTAAATTATAGAATTCGTTTCCGTTATTATCAGTAAGTAACTTAAAGGTATAATAGTTAATATCGTTTTTTTGTATAAGTAAAATTTCATTAGTTAGAATTGTTACCTCGTCTCCTTCCTCAATTCGTTTGTGGGTTAAATTCGTGCTTTTTTTGTTTGAATAAAAATAAGATTTAAGTTTAGTGTACGTTTCATCTTTTTTGATACCGTTGGTAAATTCGTTTAGCGAAATTCTATGAACGTGGTTCTTACCATGCTCTTCCAAGATAATTTCCTCATTTTTTTCACAACTGGTTATTAAAGCGATTACTATAATTAGAATAGAGAATAAAAGTGGTTTTTTCATTTCAAAGACGTTGATTTTATAATTTGGGTAATTTTAAGATTATTTTTTTGATGTGAGTTATTTTGGCGAATTTTGAAAAGTTAAAAAAATCATTAAACGAATGATATGTCTAACGGTGCGCAAGGTATTTACTTTTTAATGATTTATCTAATTTATGAATGGTTTAATTTTTTGTCACGCATTCATTCGGAGCGATGTATGCCTCTGAGTTTGCAAATTATAATAGTGTAAAAGACGCTGTGTTTATTGATATAAGTACGCCCTGAAATCTCAATCAGGAATATACAACAGAGTTAAAAACTCATCATCCAATGAAAACTGGAAAATACTTACATAGGCTGTCTCAAGATGTAGATGTTGTCATTTTGAACTTGATTCAGAATCTTTATAAGTTTTTATAAAAAATTAAAAAGACCTTAAATCAAGTTCAAGGTGACGAGACATCTTTTTGAGAGGCCTAATTTAAAGCTATAGGAAATTATAGTTTATTTCAAACCCAACTGCCGTATCCCTTCATAGCAAATAACGCTCACGGCATTAGCTAAATTAAGACTCCTAATGTGCTTACTGAACATCGGGATTTTATAAAGATTCTCATTGTGTTTTTCTACAATAGATTTAGATAATCCAACTGACTCCTTGCCAAAAATCAGAAACATCTCATCTTCAAATTGTATGTCCCAATGGGATTGTTTCCCATGACTGGAAAATAGTGCCATTGGCTTATTCTTATTTGACTCAAAAAAATCCTTACTTGAATCATAGATGGAAAGCTCCAAATGTTGCCA
Source organism: Bacteroidota bacterium (assembly GCA_039025415.1). Lineage (GTDB taxonomy): Bacteria > Bacteroidota > Bacteroidia > Flavobacteriales > Flavobacteriaceae > Psychroserpens. Next base: position 3,173 of record JBCCOJ010000207.1, read on the forward strand.
ATAATCGAGTCCTGCGCGCTTTAGCCTATTATCTGAGATTTCAAACCCAAAAGGTTTAACCAAGTGTAATTTGGAATTGGTGGCCAAGGCCAAGCGGCCAATATTTCCCGTGTTGTTAGGTATTTCAGGTTCAATCAATACAATATTAAATCCCATTAATTAGACGTCTTTATTAGCGAATTAGTTGAATAAAATCTTGCAGGTTCGTATTGCCATTGTTTTTTAAGTATTTTATAAAGGCACTACCAATTATGGCACCTTTTGAGAATTTAGTGGCCTGTTGAAATGATTTCTTATCGGAAATACCAAAACCAACAATCTGGGGATTTTTCAATTTCATCTTTGCTATTCTTTCAAAGTATGCCATTTGCTCATCTCCAAATCCGGAACTTTTACCTGTAACGCTGGAGGTGCTTACCATGTAGATAAATCCGTCTGAAATTGAATCAATAAAATTTATGCGTTTTTGCGAGGTTTGGGGTGTAATCAAAAACACGTTGATTAAACCATATTTTTCGAACGTAGACTTATAATTGTCATGGTAAACATCTACCGGTAAGTCCGGAATGATTAGTCCATCAATTCCTACCTCCTTGCATTTTTTGCAAAATTCTTCAACTCCAAATTGCAAAATAGGATTGAAATACCCCATGATGATTAGTGGGATAGACACTTTCTCTCGAATACCTTGCAATTGCGAGAATAGAATTTCAGACGTCATTCCATTTTGTAAAGCAATGGTCGAACTTTCTTGAATGGTTGGTCCATCAGCCAGAGGGTCGCTAAATGGAAGACCAATTTCAATCATATCTACGCCATTGGATTCTAATGCTTCGATGATTGAGACGGTATCATTAAGATTTGGAAAACCTGCGGAAAAATATATTGACAATAATTTTCCATCCTTTTTAAGTTTCTCTTTTATTCTATTCATATTCTGTTTACGTTAAAAACGTAGGTTTGAAACCAATCATATTGTCAAACTTGCGTGTTTAGACCTGAACGGGGATGTTGTCTTAAAGCTTAAAATAATCAATGTAATTTTGAAGGTCCTTATCACCTCGCCCTGATAAATTGATAACGATAATATCGTCTTCATTGAATTTCTTTTGCTCAAAGATTGCGAAAGAATGGGCGGTTTCTATCGCAGGAATTATTCCTTCCAACTGACTTAACTCCAAGCCTGCCGTCATCGCTTCATCATCTGTTACCGCGATGAATTCTGCCCTTCCAGTTTTGTATAAATTGGCGTGCATTGGCCCAACACCGGGATAATCCAAGCCTGCCGAAATAGAATAAGGTTCGGTGATTTGACCGTCTGAGGTTTGCATTAGTAGTGTTTTGCTTCCGTGGATAATACCTTCACGCCCCAGTATTGATGTGGCAGCACTTTGGCCGGTTTTAACGCCTTTTCCAGCAGCTTCTACGGCAATCAATTTAACATCGTCACTATCGAGATAATGATAAAAGGCACCAGCCGCATTTGAGCCACCCCCAACACAGGCAACAACGTAGTCTGGTTTTGAGGTATTTTCCTTTTCCTTTAGTTGCCATTTAATTTCTTCGGATACTATGGCTTGAAATCTAGCCACCATATCTGGGAAAGGATGCGGTCCAACAACGCTACCAACTATATAGTGCGTGTTTACCGGATTATTAATCCAATCACGCATGGCCTCATTGGTTGCATCTTTTAGAGTTTTACTTCCTGAGGTAGCTGACCTTACCTCTGCACCAAGCATTTTCATTCTTGCCACATTAGGTGCTTGTCTCGCAATATCAACTTCGCCCATGTAAACAATACACTTCATTCCCATTAAGGCGCACACGGTTGCTGTAGCCACGCCGTGTTGTCCAGCTCCAGTCTCAGCGATTATTCTCGTCTTTCCTAAACGCTGGGCCAGTAAAATTTGCCCAATTGTATTATTGACCTTGTGGGCTCCTGTATGATTTAAATCCTCACGCTTCAGGTAAATCTTTGTCTTATATTTTTCGCTTAATCGTTTTGCGAAATATAGGGGTGAAGGTCTGCCAACATAATCTTTAAGTAGTTGGTCAAATTCTGTTTTAAAGGATGGCTCTGCCATAATCTTTAAATAGTTCTGTCTTAATCCCTCAATATTAGGATATAGCATTTCTGGAATATAAGCACCACCAAACTCGCCGTAGTATCCTTTTTCATTAATGTTATAAGTCATGATAATTATTTTACAGACTGGAATGGTTTTTAAAACCGTTCAAGTTTACATTCTTTTTAAACTCTTTAATCAAATCAATATTTTTTAAACCTGGTTCAATTTCAAATTTACTATTCACGTCAATGGCGTGACAGAATTTAGATTCAGGTTTGGTCATAAATTCTGAGATACTTTTGATTTCTTCTATACCGATGCCACCGCTTAAAAAGTACGGTTTTGTTGATGGGTAGTTCTTTAATATATTCCAGTTAAAGGTATAGCCGTTTCCACCAGGTAACTTTCCTTTGGTATCAAAAAGATAGTAGTCACAAAGGTTTTCGTAAGCTTCTAATTGACTGAAATCAAAATTAATATCAACACTAAACACTTTTATAATTTTGAACTGTTTTTTATGGACACCCTCCTTTATAATTTCAGAAGCAACTAATTCTCTACAGTATTCTGGACTTTCTTTACCATGTAATTGAACGGCATCTAAATCATGCTCTGAAATCTTCACAGTTACTTCTTGAATTGATGCATTTACAAATACGCCAACTTTTTTTATTGAACTTGACAATTCAGGAATTTTTCCTTCGAAATATCTGCTTGATTTATTATAGAAAATAAAGCCAAGATAATCAGGTTGCAATTTGG
>JBCCOJ010000208.1:0-5976 GCA_039025415.1 Bacteroidota bacterium
AAAAAATGCAGGCCGAACTGGACCGAATGTTCAAGGAAACTGGACATCAAAATGCTTATTTTCCATTGTTCGTACCTAAAAGTCTATTTGAAGCAGAGGAAAAGAACGCTGAGGGTTTTGCAAAGGAATGTGCTGTTGTTACCCACTACAGATTGCAAAATGACCCTGATAATATTGGTAAACTTAGGGTTGACCCTGAAGCTAAGTTAGAAGAGGAGTTGATTGTACGCCCAACAAGTGAGGCAATCATTTGGAACACTTACCGAAACTGGATTCAAAGTTATAGAGATTTACCAATTTTGGTAAATCAATGGGCAAATGTGGTTAGATGGGAAATGCGCACCAGACTATTTTTGCGCACCGCTGAATTCCTATGGCAGGAGGGACACACAGCACACGCAACAAGAGAGGAAGCATTAGAGGAGACTATTCAGATGAACGATATCTATGCTCGATTTGCTGAGGAGTTTATGGCCATTCCTGTAATAAAGGGAACCAAAACAGAAAGCGAAAGGTTTGCTGGCGCTGTAGAGACTTATTGTATCGAAGCCCTTATGCAAGATGGTAAAGCTTTACAAGCAGGTACCTCGCACTTTCTAGGACAGAATTTTGCTAAGGCCTTTGATGTAAAGTTCGCCAACAAGGAAGGGAAGCAAGATTATGTATGGGCAACCTCATGGGGTGTTTCAACGCGTTTGATGGGTGCTTTGATTATGACTCATAGTGATGACAAAGGATTGGTGCTACCGCCTAATTTAGCTCCATTTCAGGTCGTAATTGTTCCGATTTACAAAAATGAAGAGCAACTGGACATAATCAAGGCAAAAGCTGATGCCATTACAAATGGTTTAAAATCCTTGGGTGTAACTTGCAAATTTGATGGTAGAACCACTCAACGTCCTGGGGCAAAGTTTGCTCAACATGAACTTCAAGGGGTGCCCTTAAGAATTGCTATAGGACCTAAGGATTTAGAAAATAATACCGTTGAATTAGCTCGACGAGATATCTTAAGCAAAGAAATTGTTGCTTTTGATAATTTGAATGATAAAATTCTTGAGCTTATTTCGGTTATGCAAAGTGAGATGTACAGTAAGGCTAAATCATTCAGGGATAACAATATTACTAAGGTTGACGATTTTGAACATTTTAAGCGAGTACTAGAGAGCGAGGGAGGTTTTATTTCTGCTCATTGGGACGGTACATCAGATACGGAGAAACAAATTAAGGATTTAACCAAAGCCACCATAAGGTGCATACCCTTGGATGACAATAATGAAGAGGGGAAATGTGTTTTTTCAGGAAAACACTCATCCAAAAGAGTGATTTTTGCCAAGGCTTATTGATTTTTTAAAAAAAACATTTCAACAGTTGCAACATTTAAAAATAGTTGTATTTTTGCATCCGCAATGAGCTATGGTGTTTATTGTAAATTTAATGGCCCGTTCGTCTATCGGCTAGGACGCCAGGTTTTCATCCTGGTAAGAGGGGTTCGATTCCCCTACGGGCTACAATATTTAATAGATATAAATAATGGCGAATCATAAGTCAGCATTAAAAAGAATTAGAAGTAACGAGGCCAAGCGTCTTGTTAATAGATATCAGCACAAGACCACCAGAAATGCGATTAAGAAATTACGTGAAATGGAGTCTGCAAAAGAGGCTCAAGAGTTCTTGCCTCAGGTTTATTCAATGATTGATAAATTGGCTAAGAAGAATGTAATTCATAACAACAAGGCTGCGAATTTAAAGTCTAATTTGGCAAAACAGGTTGCTGCTTTGAGTTAAGTACTAATTTCATATGATAAAATTAAACCTCTCATTTTTGAGAGGTTTTTTTTGTCATTATTTCAACAAAACCAAAATAAATCTAATTATTCGGAATTATTTTCTTAAAACCCTTGCCGATTTCCTAATTGGCTAAGATTTTATATACATTTATGTATTCATCTCCATATTAATATTTAAAACTTATAGGTTATGAAAAGAATTTTATCAGTAAGCATGCTTTTTTTGAGTTTGGCATTGACGGGTCAGACTACCTTTTCGTGTATGGAACCAGAAGATTGCGCGAGAATGTTGACTCATATTGATGGTAATGATTATAATGGTCAATTTTTTGCTGCTCGAGCTATCAATTTTAAAACAAGCAGTGTTAGTAAGTCAGTGGTCGGAACTTTTGAAACTGTGAAAGTCTCACTCGGTAATGAAACCAAATTAGTTTCTGGTAGGTATAACTCAATAACCAATCAATTTGAAATAAAAAATGAAGATGGTAAGGTTTTCAACATTAGAAAACTTCCTAACATGGATTTTTACCTTACAGAATCAAATTTACAATATGCCAGTAGAACATTTGTAAATGAGAGCGGAGAGAAATTTGTTGATATTTTTGAATTGCCAATCAAAGGCAACCAAACATTATTAAGTCAATCTCATCATATCTACAAAAAAAGTGAAGAGGCTACCAGTGGTTACGACACAGCAAAACCAGCCTATTATGAAGAGGACATTAAGTATTTTTTTGTTGATCACAATAACAATTTAGTAGAATTGATAACCAATAAGAGGGATATAAAGAAAATGTATCGTTCTTTTTCTGATGAAGTCTACGCCTATGTTAAGAGTAAAAACATAAAAGGTAATAGTCCTCAAGATTATCTAGAGCTTGCTTCTTTTATGAAAGGTATTCAATTTAAAAGAATGCAGCAAGGTGACGCACTTGCACTGAACAACAAAAAATAGAAAAAAAGTCTTCAAAAATCTAGCTCGCTAAAATATAATAGCGAGCTTTTTTGTTTTGACGGTTTTTGACTTTAAGGGATTTGTCACTTTTAGTCTTGTTGTGTCTTTTTTCGAAATTCAATAAGCTCTTTCAATTCTATGCCGTATTTTGAATCTTTGATTTTTTGGTCTAAAGCCTCATAAATTCTTTCTTGGAATTTAATGCTTGTATTTGGAATTTCATTTATTGCCAAATAGGGGGACACTTCACTATTTTTATTGGTTACGGCAAAATTTATGGTATACAAATATTTACGCTTTAGGAGCCTATCAAAATCTTCTTGAAGTGAATTTATTTTTAAGGTGTCTTCTTTTTTTCTGGATTCAAGATTCTCCTTAATCAATTCAAGATTTCTGATATTGAATTTAGACATCATGAGTATGTATTCTTCTAAGACTTTTTGTTGTTTTGAACCATTGATTTTAGCGTCGTAACTGAAATTCTTCAACGTGGAATTAATTTCCGTCACCCCCTTGTCAGCAAAAAACACAACGCTTCCTTCATCATCATCATTTTTGTCCAATTTAAGGAATAGTAGTTCAGGCTCCTCTAGGTTGGCGTGTAATTCAAAATTTGATTGCCCATTTACATTCAATGAATCGAGGGTAATCAAAAGCGAATCCTGCTCTTTTTGTAAATAAATCGTTCCTTTTTTTAAACCATTGATATTTCCTTTAAGTACAAAATTTTGTTCTTGTTTTTTTTGGGAGCAGCTTACACATATTAGTGTTAGCAGTAATAAGCAAACTTTTTTAGAAATCATTTATCAGTTATTAAACGGGGCAAATATCAATCAAAATTTATTTAAACTCTAACTAATGGCCGCTAATTCCATTAGTGCTGTGCATGCTATTGCAGCTATTGTTCCGATTGCATAGCCGAAAACTGCTAAAAGAACTCCAACTGTAGCTAAAGAGGGGTGAAATGCAGATGCGACTATTGGTGCAGAGGCGGCACCGCCCACATTCGCTTGACTGCCCACGGCGAGAAAAAAGTAAGGCGCCCTAATGAGTTTGGCGACGCCAATTAAAAGTAGCGCATGTATTGCCATCCAAATTGCACCAATGGCAATAAGCCCTAAATTATCGAAAATAAGCATCAGGTCCATTTTCATTCCAATTGTGGCTACAAGAATATAAATGAAAACACTACCAAATTTACTAGCCCCAGCACCTTCGTAGTTTCTTGCCTTTGTAAAGGATAAACCGATTGCCACCAATGTTGAAATGCTTATCATCCAAAAGAACTTGGAGTCTAGAAAGGTAAATACATTTTTTAAAGTTTGGCTTTCAATGTCTTCCACAATGCTTTTAAAGACTGGGGTGATTAAATTTGATGATAAATGCGCAATACCCACTGTTCCAAAGGCGATTGCAGCAATTATCATAATATCGGTTAATGTTGGGTTGCGTTTAGTATTTTCAGCAAAAGTGGACACCTTTTCTTTAAGGGCTTCGATAGAGGAGGTGTCGGCCCGTAACCATTTGTTTATTTTGTCCCGTTTGCCTATCCCAATTAAAATGATCGCCATCCAGATATTTGCAATGACAATGTCAACAAATACCATCCCACCGTATTTTGCCTGATTATATCCATAAATTTCCAACATGGCCGTTTGATTCGCACCTCCACCAATCCAACTTCCAGCCAAGGTCGAGAGTCCGCGCCAAACTGCATCGGGTCCAACTCCTCCAGCGGTCTCAGGTGAGATAGCCGATACTATAAGCACCGCTATTGGTCCGCCAATAACAATACCCAAAGTACCTGTAAAGAACATAATAAGTGCTTTCCAGCCAAGATTGAATACACCTTTTAAATCAATACTAAGCGTCATTAAAACCAATGCAGCCGGAAGTAAATATCTACTGGCTACATAATAAAGGTTCGACTTTCCTTTTACAATATCACCATTTTCTAAAATCGATGTCCATTCTGGTGCAATTAATCCAGAAGTCGTTAAAATAGCAGGTATCATATAGGCCATGAAGAGACCGGGGACTATTTTGTAAAATTTAGGCCAAAACCCAGATTTTATCGATTCAGTTAAAAAAACAAAGCCCAAAGAGAGCATTAATAAGCCAAAAACTATTGTGTCGTCAGTAACTAGAGGGGTGGTATCTGTGCTGCTCATTATTATAAATTAGGCCTGTAAATTACAAATTTAAACCAGTTCAAAAAATAAAGCGACTGGTTATAAGTCGCTTTTGTTTTTAAGGTTTGTTGGTTTTGACGCAGGTGCTCGATTTTGCTCTTTAAGGGATTTCAGAAGTATCCACTCAATTTGTCCATTGGTGCTTCTAAATTCATCTGAAGCCCACTTTTCGATAGCTTTAAGTATGTCTTCATTTACCCTTAATGCAAATGCTTTCTTTTTAGCCATGGCTACTTTTAATGATTCAATGTTCCAGTATTTAAAACCGGGGAGGCATCCTTATCACCGCAGAGGATAACCATTAAATTGCTAACCATCGCAGCTTTGCGTTCTTCATCTAACTCAACAATTTGCTTTTTGCCTAATGCCTCTAGGGCCATTTCTACCATACTCACAGCACCTTCAACAATCTTGTGCCTCGCAGCCACAATTGCCGTTGCTTGTTGTCTCTTTAACATGGCATTTGCGATTTCATTTGCATAGGCCAAATACCCAATTCTTGCTTCAAGTACTTCTATTCCCGCGGTTGTGAGTCGTTCGTCTATCTCTCTTTCTAATGCCTCGCTAACCTCATTGACACTAGAGCGTAGTGTTATATCTTCGTCCACTCCTTCATCAGCGAAGTTGTCGTATGGATAAATACTAGCAAGCTTTCTAACCGCAGCATCTGTTTGAACCACCACAAAGTTTTCATAATTATCTACATCAAATGCGGCCTTATATGTATCTCTTACCCTCCAAACGAGTATCGTACTTATCATAATAGGATTTCCTAATTTGTCATTGACCTTTAGCCTTTCGCTATCGAAGTTTCTTGCTCTAAGTGAAATTTTCTTTTTTGTAAAAAAGGGATTTACCCAATAAAAACCATTTTTCTTTACCGTCCCTACATATTTTCCAAATAGTAATAAAACCCTTGATCCGTTAGGTTGAACCATAATAAAACCTGGCGCTATAAAAAGCGAAATAACCACTAGGACCAAAAATGCTGGTTTACGGAAAAAAATTGCAGCGGCGATACTGCCAAAAAATAAAATTAAAA
>JBCCOJ010000209.1:0-5976 GCA_039025415.1 Bacteroidota bacterium
AAATTTTAGAATTAGAATAGTACCAGTTGAAAGTTTTAAAAATTTATTTTCTCCAAATTCTAGATTCAAAAGTTCTTATTTTAAGACTTAAGAAAAGTAGGAGTCTAGATTAATAGAGTTATCTAATTAGTAATGACTTGCTATACTTCTGACCTCCTACCGAAATTCTATAAATATATTGACCGATATTGAGTTTTTTACCAGATTCCTTTTTAACGCTTATACTGTGCTTGCCTGCTAGCAGCATGCTGTTTTTAAGTGTTGAAATTTCCCTTCCCATAATATCGTAAAGTTTGATAACAGTATGTTGCGTAAATGGGTTTTGGATTTTGATTTGGGTATCGGTTTTAGAATACACCACAAAATGTTTGAAGCGCTCTTGGTTAAACTCGTTTAATGAAAGTGCACCACAGCTAATACCAATATCTACGGTGCCATAATTTCCGCCAAGAAGCGCGTCGTTAACCAAACTGCTATCAATACAAAGCCATTCTTGCATTATGGTGGCGTAGATTTCCCTAAAATCTTGGGTGTGCTCTAAATTATCATTGACCAGATTATTTAAATCAGGATGTTGACCGATAAAACCACTTCCCTCTAAGGCAGGCCCAAATAAGAACAAAGGAGCAGAAGTGCCATGGTCAGTACCATTGGAGCCGTTTTCGTAAACTCTTCTGCCAAATTCACTTATTGTCATAGATAACACCTTGTCATCAAAGCCCGCAGCACCTAAGTCATCGTAAAACGTTTTTACCGAATTCGATAAATCTGTCAAAATCTGCTCGTGTTCTTCGGGTTGATTGGCGTGGGTGTCAAAACCGCCGAGGGTGACCATGTAGACCTTAGTTCCCAGATTTCCTTTAATCAAACGGGACACGATTGCTAATTGCTGACCAAGTTCAGAATCCATGTAGCTAACACTATTTGCCCCGTCGTTATAGGCTTCATGAATAGTACCTGCATATTGGTAAGTCGTGTTGGTTGTACCACGCATAAATTCCAGTTGCTCACCGTAAATACAATCAGGGAAACTGCTCATATCATGAACTACACCGCTTTCGGCTATGGCTTCCAATTGACCGGGATTTGAAACTGAAAAAGCATAATTATTTGACGGGCCATCAAATATCAAATTACCAATACTACCTATTTGTACCGCCGCTGGAGTTTCGGGCGGATTGGTAAGATAATCAGGGAAGATTTCCTCAAAATAGCGTCCCATCCAACCAGATTGCTCGCCATTAAGCGCATCAGTGGACGCCCAAATATCAGAACCCGCAAAATGGGATTGGCTTGAGTCTTCATAACCAACGCCGTGAACTACCTTCATTGCACCGTTACCCCAGAGGTTTTGCAAATCGTTCATGTAATTTGGCATTCCGAAATCAGAGCCCAACATGGTTAGTTCTGATAAATTGTGTTTTACCGTAGGTCGAAAATTGGCGTACGTATCGTAATCGTAAACGGGTATAATGGTATTGAGCCCATCGTTGCCACCTTTAAGTCTTATGATAACTAAAATTCGGTCTGTTTCAGATGATGAAATAGCTGCTGATAATTTGGAATTCTTTGATGCAGAAAGAGGCATCCCTCCCACCAGCATACTTCCGGCGCCAGCTAAGCCAAGTGCCTGAAGGAAGGAACGTCTGTTCCAATTTTCATGGTCTTTATCGTGGGCCTTATCGGTTATTTTTATAGATCGTTTTGAATTAAGTGCGCACATAATGGTAGGTTATTTAAGTTGATATTCTGGAGTTTTCGCCAAATGGATTAAAAGTAAGACCACTTGATATGGCGCAGATTCCCACTGTAAATTCCAAACGCCGTCGTCATAATAGTTTTGCGGAACATTAAATTTGAAGATATCGGTGGCTACTTGGTATTCCTCTTCCGTAAATAGTTCTAAGGGCATAAATCTGTCAATAATACTCTTAGTGACTAAATAGGGGTCATTGCTATTGTTCGAGATATCCATTGCGAAACTTCTTAGCTCGGCATTATAATTACTCAAAGTGTGCCAAACCGTCCACTCGGTTATAAGCCATCGACCTCCCAAGGTGCTAGAATTAATCCAATCCCTATCGCCCTGCCACCCTGCAACGTCAACTGGCTCAAACATATTTTGCCCGATGATACCATTAAACCAACGCATTGAACCGAAATAGTCCTCATCAAGGGAGAAGCCCGTAATGTTTAAGTAGGCCATAGACATATCATAAGGACTTTTTATAAGCGTACCTATTGATTTGGCATCAAAGAAATGCTCACTTTTAAACAGTACTCTTAGTACGTTTGCAATGTTAAAGTCCTGAACAAAAATTGCCGCCATGTCAGAAACAACATCTTCATTTACAGTAGGGTTTACAAAGTAGGTGTATAATTTACCACAGATAAATTCTGCAATCAAGGGTGCTTTTTCTTGAAAAAGAATATTAATAACATCATCATATCCCCAATTTCCTGTTTGACCAAAAATGGTTTTTTCAGATGAGTTGAAGGTATTCTCATTAAAACTAATGGGTACCGTCCAATGCGTTGTACTGTTATAACCTGTCAAAGCTTTTGAGGTTTCTACGATGTCATTTTGGGTATAACCATTATCAACACCAAGTGTAAAAAGCTCATAAAGTTCTCGGGCATAATTTTCGTTGGGGCTATTTGCAGTGTTTTCGTAACCATTAAGGAATATAAGCATAGCTGAGGTAGTGCCTATTTCGTTTACAAAATTTTGAAAATCACCAAAAGAATTAGCCTCAATGACTCTATAGTATTCGTACAGGTGATTGCTGGAATAGTACTCCTCCAACCTAGTTACAAAATGGTTGCTCCAAAACATAATCATACGACCCTTGAGGCCGTTGTTAAGCATTTGATGCATCACTTCTCCTATTAGCTCATCATGATTTGCTTGTGTCGCCTCGTCAAAATCAACTCCTAGATTGTTGTAATCTGCAAGTGTAAAATTTGCCCAACTGGGTTCTGGCCAGGCTAAGGCATTTAGCGCTCCATCAACTAATTGGTCAATAAATTGTGATGGGGATTGCGAAAGGGCATTTGCAATCATGGTAGTATTTGCATCGTAACCTATTCTACGAAACGCATGTCTAGCCCGTTTTTCGTCCCATGGATTGTCTGTTGTCGGGACATAAGGTTCGAGCGAACTGGTAATACAGGAAGTCAAATTGGACATAGGCCTTATTTTAAATTCTCAAAACAGTATTAGATTTGGCTATATATGTACGTAAACCTTTTAAGGATTGGACGTTTTCTGTTAAAGAATTACTAAATATACGAAAATCAACCGTATTGATTTTGAAAACAATCTTAACTAAAAGAGAATTCAAAAGGTAAACTAAGGTGTCAAAACAACTATTAATTTTGACTATTTTAGATACCTATTGCAATTACATCAAAAAAGGGATTTATTTCTTGGTAAGACTCAAATCCATATAAAAATTGAAAAATGATAAAATTCCTTTTTATTGCCTTAATGTTTTGTCCGGCTTTTTGGATTTATGGTCAAAAGAAACAGGAGGTAAGTTCGAACCCAATAATCTATGGTGACTTTCTGATTGCTGGAGCAAATGTTGGGAATGAGGTGAATGGTGTCACGTTTGGCCTTACGATAAATTATCAGTCGAATAAGGATTTGTTTTCATTCAGGACAACTTACATTGCCGAAAAAAATGATGACGTAGGGTTAGGGGCAATCCTGCTGGTGCCTTTATTGATAGGAGGGGATTCTTTTAACGAATTTGGATTGCTCTATGGAAAACGATTTATATTTGATGAGTCTTCCTTTAGCGTTTCAGCTGGGATTTCTACCAACTTAATGAAATTTTCATCCACGGTAGATGGAATGGTAACCAAACTAAGAGAATCATATATTGCATTTCCATTTGAATTGAATTTTAGATTATTTAAGGCAACAAAAAAGAGATTTAGTTTGTTATATGGGCTCATCCCAATTGGAGAACCAACTGGATTTGGAGGTAGTTTCGGAATCAAATTTTTCGGAAGTTTGGGCACATTCAATTACGTAGGTATTGGGTTGAATTTCGGTTTTGGGTTTCATAAAAAATACTGATTACTAAAAAGAATTTTAAAAGATTTATCCAAAAAGTAGTATCAAGATGAAAATAAATCTACTAAGTTTAATGTTGGTTATTTTAATTACCGGTGACCTATTATCTCAAAACAATATGATTGAACCTCCCTTTTTAAAACCGGGTGACACAGTAGCAATAGTAGCTCCCTCTGGAATCTTGAAAAGTCGACAAGGGGAAATCAATCAAGCTGTGACATTATTGAAGCAATGGGGATTAAATGCTGTTGTTGGGAAACATGTTTTTGCAAAAGCTGACCATTTTGCGGGCACAGATGAAGAACGCTGTGAAGATTTTCAAACAGTATTGAATGACCCCAAAATCAGTGCGATTTGGTGTGCAAGAGGTGGATACGGCACAGTGCGCATACTAGATAAACTGGACTATACAAAATTCAAGCAGCATCCTAAATGGGTTATTGGCTACAGCGACATCACCGCATTACATAATCAAATTCACAATTTGGGTTATCAAAGCATTCATGCACTTATGTGCGTGAGCCTGACCAAGGATTTGAATGACATCAAGGAAACGGTTTCGACTTTTAAATCGACAATATTTGGCAATCCGGTCGACTATAATTTAGAAGGTTCAACCTATAATAAAGTTGGAAACGCAAAAGGTCAACTGGTAGGAGGAAACTTGACGATGCTCCATACCATGCTCGGCTCTAAAACCAGCATTGATACTTCGGGGAAAATTTTATTTATCGAGGAAATAGGCGAATACAAATATCATATCGATAGAATGCTACAAAGTCTGAAGCGCGCTGGCTATTTTGATAATTGTGCAGGTTTGGTCGTCGGTGATATGAGCAAATTGCGCAAGAATACGACGCTCTGGGGTTCTTCAGTTGAGCAATTGGTTTTGGATGCCTTATCGGAATACGATTTTCCGATTGCATTTAATATGCCGGCAGGTCATGAAAAAGATAATCGGGCGATGGTTTTTGGGAAAACTGTTGAGTTGGAAGTGACCAAGGAGGGGACGGTCTTTAGGTATAGGGAATGATTTGTTGTTTTATAGGACGGAAGACGGAAGACGGAAGATGGAAGATGGAAATTAGAAGTTAGAAGTTAGAAGTGAGAAATGAGAGATTAGACCTTTAGGAAGAGGAAATCGTTTGGATTTATTATGTTCAAGTAAAGACTACTCAAAATAAACGCTTCTGAAATAAATAAAAAAGACCAGAGCCGAGAAAGTAAAGAGCAACATCAACCCAATCTGACACATACCGACTGTGGAATTTCGGCAAAAACCATTCAAAATGCAGGCTGTAATATATGGTAATGAGAACAATGACGATTAAGGATATGTAAAGAGTATTATTTCTTTTAAAATATCTAACCATTGCCAAAGTAATGCACAAGATTACTGGCATGCAGACCAAATCATTTAGATAAAAGGTGATTAGTTTTGGAATAGGAACTTGCAATAGCTTGGCAAAATAAACTAAAGAAGCTATTATGAGCATTGACAAAAAGAGAGGATGCTTAATTATTTTCATGCTGCGATTGCGGTAACTAACCAAGCGATAAATGTACCGATAGCGATAAACGCCAAAGCAATATAATGGGTTACTGTAGCAAAAACACGTACAACCCAATACCGATGGTCTTTATACTTATCGTAAAATGAAGGATTGGCTTCTTCTTTTATCCTTCGCCTTTCTTGACGCTCCGTTTCCTCCTTTTTAAAAGCCAATTCCCTTCTTTTTTTCGAAGACAATAAGGTGCCACAATTTCGGCAAAATTCTCTATTGGTATTGAACGTACCGCAATTAGGGCATTTAATGTGGGTTGCCATAATGAATTAATCAAAATTTGACTAAAGGTAGTATTTACCTTTGAATCGATTGAACTCATCAAGC
>JBCCOJ010000210.1:0-5882 GCA_039025415.1 Bacteroidota bacterium
AAAGAAATTGTTGGTTTCAAGGTTATTAATGAACTATTAAATATCTTTACAAAAACATTGCTAAATAATCTTAATAATTCTTTATCCGCATACGATAACCTTGTTTTAAATACACTTAACCAAGATTTGAATTTAAAGGAAAATCGTATCTATAACTTATTGTTAGACGTGTGTCAATATGTATCGCAGATGTCTGACAGTAGGGCAATTTTGACTTATAAAAAATTTAACGGCAATCAATTTTAAATGAAAATAAAAAATAAAAAATGAAAAAGAAATTACCTTTTGCGCTCATCGCATTAGCCATTGTATTAATGGCTTTTCTGGGCTACAGCTATTTTAATCAACATGAGCTTTCTGAAGTTGAACAACTTAAACAAAAACATGCTTCATTTTTAGAGAATAGTCCTTTTAAGGAAACAAAAAACCTGTCGCGTTCTGAAAGGAAGGCTTTAGGTCTGCCCCCTAATGCTTATCATGAGCAAATGTGGGAATTGACCATGGATCCGTCAACGGGACGTCCCATGCCAGAACTTGTTATGCAACTTCAACAGGAACTTAGGGCAACCCGTCAAATTGCAAAAGGTGCAGGAGGAGACGGCAGTAACCCTTGGATTAATAGAGGGCCCAACGATCAAGGAGGTAGAACCCGTGGGATATTATTTGATCCCAATGATGTTGGTAACGCCGATCCTAATGAGGATTACAACAGAGTATTTGCTGGTGGGGTATCTGGAGGTCTTTGGGTCAACGAAGACATAACCGATGAAAATGAATCTTGGACCCTAGTCCCAGGCATTGGAGCTAATATTAGAGTCACTGTTATAGTTGCTGACCCTAATGATAGTAATGTGTTTTATATTGGTTCTGGAGAGTCTTATGTTAGCGGATTTGCCGTTGGTCGTGGTATTTGGAAATCTGAGGATGCTGGTGTGACCTGGGAATTGATTTTTGGAGATGGTGTTACGAGTGTGACTAATGGTGGTCAATTAGTTAATGGTATTTTTTATGTCAATGATATTGTGATTAGAGATAATAATGGGGTTTCTGAGGTGTACGCTTCAATTGCTAGTGCTTTTTATAGAACGGCATCAAGCCCCAATAATTTTAATGGTGCTGATACTATGGGTCTTTATAAGTCTGTTGACGGTGGCGAAAACTGGAGTAAGTTTGATATAACTCATAATAACGGCAATTTTAAAAATCCAAATGATATTGAACTGGATTTAAATAACAACATTTGGTTCACGACTACTAGAAACGTATTTGGTGATTTAGGTGGAGATATTTATAAGTCAACTGATGGTGTAACATTTACTTTAGAGGAGACCATACCAGGTGCAAGAAGAACCGAATTGGAGGTGTCCTCATTAGATGCCAATAAGTTCTGGGTTGTCGTTGATAGGTTCCAAGCCGATATTTTTATGACTGATGATGGTTTTGCTACAATCACTCAAATAAATGAACCGAATGATGTTGATGTTCAAATCCCTGCTAATGACTATGCACGAAATCAGGCATTTTACAATTTACCTATTGAAGTCGATATGAATGATAAATTATATATAGGCGGGATTGATCTTTTTACTTCAACTAATGACGGCACTAATTGGGAACAGATTTCAAAGTGGTCAAATAATAACAATTTAATCAATTTAAACGTGCCTTTAGTTCATGCCGATCATCACGCTATTGTTTTTAGACCAGGAACAAATGATACCCAAGCGGCATTTGCAAATGACGGCGGTGTTTATTATTCTAGCGATGTTAATAATTTAATAGGAAATCCAAATGGTATCCAATCCCGGAATAAAGACTATATCACCACACAATATTATTATGGTACTATAAATCCAGTTGATGCCGTAGATGGAGATGATATTGCTGGGGGAACACAAGATAATGGTACGCAAATATTGATTGATGGTAATCCCGGTTTAAACCCTTTTATTGATCCTTTTGGCGGTGATGGCGCTTATACCGAAATTGACGATACTGGTTCTTATATTATTCAATCATTTCCTTTTAATGTACACACCTATAGAGATTTTCCAAGCCTCGCATTTTCAAGCTGGAATTTCCTAACTCAAGAAGGTGCAGGAGAATTTATTAATACTGCTACTCTAGATAAAAATTTAGATGTTCTGTATTCTGATGCTACCACCGTCGTTGATAATCAATTGGCCAGGCAAATTGAAAGAGTCTCTAATTTTTTACCCACTGATGGTCTTCCAACTCAAAATGATGTTTTGAGTGACCCTTTATTGGACGCTACTCCAACTGCTATGAAAGTCTCTCCGTTTACAACGAGTTCATCAAAGTTGTTTGTGGGACTGGCAAACGGTAGATTATTGCGAATTGATTTTGCCAATCTATCAGTTGATGAATGGACGGATATTGCAGGGCCTAATTTTGTTGGTAGTATATCAGATATTGAATTTGGTCAGACTGAAGATGAAATTTTCGTTACCATGCATAATTATGGCGTAACAAGCATTTGGTTTACTAATAATGGTGGTGCGATATGGAGAAACCGCGAGGGGAATTTACCCGAAGTACCTGTAAAGTGTATTTTACAGAACCCACTAATACCGTCTGAGTTAATTATCGGGACAGAGTTAGGGGTTTGGGGAACAGCCGATTATGAAGTGCCGAATCCCAATTGGATTCAATTGGATAATGGTATGAGCGATGTTACGGTTCTGGATTTGGATTTAAGGGAATCTGACAACGTTATTTTAGCCTCAACCCATGGTCGTGGATTTTTTACAAGTCAGTTTACATCAGATGCGTTGAGCGTTTTTGAAAATAATTTTGAGAATGATGTAGTATCTATCTTCCCAACCGTATCAGATGGGAATATAACCATTAAATCAAACCGTCAAATTGACAATGCCAGCTTAGAGATTTTCAATCTTGCTGGTCAGGTTGTTTACCGTGATACTATTAATTTGAATAATATTGGTGTTCAAATAAACATCAACGCGAATTCAGGGATTTACCTAATTAAATTGAGTCAGGGTAATTTTTCTGAAACCAAAAAAATTATTATTCAATAAAGTATATTTAACATTTTAATACCGAAGGTAGCCGTTTTGCGGCTCCCTTTTGTGTTGCATTTTATCGAAAATATTTGCATATAATCGATGGTTTTATATCTTTATAGTCCCAAATCTAATTTTAACCTACTATGAAAGATGTAAATTCACGTGCAATCGTATTTGTTATGGTCATTATTGCCATTATCGTTGTGGCTAATGATATTAAAAAACAAGGCTTGAGAGAAGAGCAAGCTAGTCTTCTTCAAGTTCAGGATGTTGAAAACCCTAATCTAGCAATTTCTGAGGTAGAAGATGAATAGTTCTAAATCAAGGAATTTAAGGTGTTGGTAAGAGATACTATATCTAAGCCCACCATTTTATAGAGTTCATCAACGGTGCCATGTTCTATAAAAGCATCTGCAACTCCAATAATGTTTATTGACGACTTATAATTGTTTTCAAAGGCAAATTCTAATATAGAAGACCCAAATCCTCCCTTTTTACTTCCGTCTTCAATTGTTACAATTGTAGGATAGGATTTAAATAAGTTGTGCAATAATAATTCATCCAAAGGTTTTACAAATCTCATATCGTAATGGCCTATGGCATCTGGTGCTTTGGAGTTTAAAATTGCTTTGGCAATATTATTGGATATCGTTCCAATAGTCAAAACAGCTAATGTTTCTCCCTTTTTTAATTCTGTCCCTTTACCGATATTTATCTTAGAAAAAGGTTTTTTCCAATTTATAATATTTCCTCTACCTCTTGGGTATCTTATGGCAATGGGATGATTCAGGCCAAGTTGTGCCGTGTACATGATGTTTCTCAATTCCACTTCATCTCTCGGCGCAAAGATGATTAGATTAGGAATGCATCTTAGATAAGCCAAATCAAAAACACCGTGATGGGTTGCTCCATCCTGTCCTACCAATCCAGCTCTGTCCAAACAAAAAATGACGGGAAGATTTTGCAGGGCAACATCATGAATCACTTGATCGTAAGCACGTTGTAAAAACGTAGAATAAATATTGCAAAACGGTATCATCCCTTGAGTTGCCAATCCTGCTGCCAGTGTAACCGCATGCTGCTCGGCAATTCCCACATCAAATGCACGTTCGGGCAGTTCTTCCATCATATATTTAAGGGAACTCCCTGTTGGCATCGCTGGGGTTATACCAATAATACTTTGATTTTCTCGGGCTAATTCAACGATGGTATTGCCAAATACGTCTTGATACTTAGGGGGTTGTATTGTCTCTGGTTTTGGTAAAATACGTCCAGTGACCGAATCGAACTTTCCAGGAGCATGGTACTTTACTTGATCATCTTCTGCTTGCTTTAGCCCCTTGCCTTTAGTTGTCGTTACGTGAAGAAACTTTGGGCCATTGAGGCTTTTAAGACGCTCTAGCTCAGCAATCAACTTTTTTAAATCATGGCCGTCAATTGGACCGCTGTAATCAAAGTTTAACGCTTCAAAAATATTATCTTGGCTTTCTCTACCCTTTTTAACATTGGTTAAATATTGCTTTAAGGCACCGACGCTTGGGTCAATGCCAATGGCATTGTCATTTAGTATTACCAAAAGATTTGCATCGGTCACTCCCGCGTGATTTAATCCTTCAAAAGCCATTCCACTGGCAATCGAAGCATCACCAATTACAGCGATATGATGTTTAGTTTCACCTTTGAGTTTTGATGCGATTGCCATACCCAATGCTGCTGAAATTGACGTAGAAGAATGACCTACTCCAAAAGTGTCGTACATGCTTTCGTCACGTTTAGGGAAACCGCTGATACCGCCATATTGCCTGTTGGTATCAAAAATAGCCTTCCGACCGGTAAGAATTTTATGGCCGTAGGCTTGGTGCCCGACGTCCCATACCAGTAAATCGTTGGGAGTATCAAACACATAATGAAGTGCGATAGTAAGCTCAATAACCCCCAAACTAGCGCCCAGATGCCCTTCCTTTGTTGCCACAACATTTATTATGAATTCTCGAAGGTCCCCCGCCAGTTTATGGAGTTCATTTAAATCTAGGGCTTTTAAATCCTCAGGAAATTCAATATTATCTAATATCTTTTCAGACATAATACAAAGGTACTATTTGAAAATGTATTTTTGTGCTATGTTAGTTCCATTCGATGATACGTACTTTATGAAGAAAGCGCTTTTAGAAGCAGAACTCGCCTTTGAAAAAGGGGAGGTTCCTGTGGGCGCAATAATTGTAATTAAAGACAAGATTATAGCTAGGGCACATAATCTTACCGAGTTGCTAAACGATGTAACCGCCCATGCCGAAATGCAGGCGATTACTGCTGCGGCAAATTTTCTAGGAGGAAAGTATCTTAATCAATGCACAATGTACGTCACCTTGGAGCCCTGCCAGATGTGCGCTGGCGCCTTGTATTGGACCCAAATTTCTCGACTGGTATATGGTGCAAGGGATGATAAACGTGGTTTTATTAAGATGGAAACTAAACTTCACCCTAAGACTGAAATATATGGTGGGGTGTTGGAGAAGGAGTCTTCAGACCTTGTAAAGCGTTTTTTTATTGAAAAGCGAAATTTGAATTAAAAAAAACGTCCCACCTGCTGGCGGGACGTTGAAACTTTAATACGTTATATCGTCTTAGAGAACTTCTACGTTAGCCGCTACCATTCCCTTTCTTCCTTCTTCTTCTGTGTATTCAACGTGGTCTCCCTCACGTAATTCAACTCCATTTAAGTTTGAAACGTGTACGAAGATGTCTTTTCCTGTTTCGTTGTTGGTAATGAATCCAAATCCTTTAGAATCATTGAAAAATTTAACTGTTCCAGTCATTGTAAAAAAAATTAATTAA
>JBCCOJ010000211.1:0-5834 GCA_039025415.1 Bacteroidota bacterium
AGTAACCTCACAGGGCTTTGGATATTTTTTGACAAAATCACTCACGAACATGAAAGACCCGTTCAAAATCCCTACAAAAACGGGCACTTCATCAACTAGCTCTTCAGAAATTTCTGTGGCCATTCGTTCTATGGTCTCTTCAATTTTTTGCTGAGGGATAAAAGGCTTAAAATCTAGGTCGTGTAGGGTAATCAAAATCAATGGATTTGTTTCACAAATATATGCAATTGGTTGGGCTTAGCCCGCATTTGAATAATTTAATAAATATGTGTGATAGAAACTTCGGAAACTTTAATTGCCTTATTTTTGTTTAACTGAAATTAAAGACTAAAATGACCGATTATTTTTCATCAGACTCTAAGCTGGGCATCCTTGGCGGTGGCCAACTTGGTAAGATGATGCTCTACCATACCAGAAAATTCGATATTACCACCCATGTGATGGATGCCAGCAATGAAGCACCTTGCAGAATTGCTTGCGACAAATTTTTTCAGGGCGATTTATTGGATTTTGATGATGTATATAATTTCGGTAAAACGGTTGATGTGCTCACTTTTGAAATTGAGAATGTAAACGTAGATGCGCTTGAAAAATTGGAGAGCGAGGGCTTGCACGTCTATCCTTCATCAAAGACCCTGAGAATTATACAAAACAAGGCGACACAAAAGTTATTCTATATAGATAACGACATACCAACAGCAGCATTTACGCGATTTGCCTATTTATCAGAAATTGAAGATGCTATTAACAATGGTGGATTAACGTTTCCCTTCGTATGGAAAGCAGCAAGGTTTGGTTACGATGGTAAAGGGGTCAAGGTTGTAAGAAAATTCGAAGATTTGGAAGGCCTTCCTGCTGGCGAATGCATCGCTGAGGATTTGGTGCCCTTTAAAAATGAATTGGCGGTCATTGTCGCACGAAATGAAAGTGGTCAAATCAAGTCCTACCCGGTCGTAGAAATGGAATTTCATCCTGAGGCCAATCAGGTGGAGTATGTAATATGCCCAGCGCGAATTTCAGATGAAGTTGCCGATAAAGCAAGAAACACAGCACTTGTAGTTTCCGAAGCTTTTCAACATGTTGGTTTGTTAGCAGTTGAAATGTTTCAAACCGAGGACGACCAGATTTTGGTCAACGAAGTTGCTCCCAGACCCCATAATTCAGGACACCAAACTATTGAAGCGAGTTATACCTCACAATTTGAACAGCATTTAAGGGCTATCTTAAATTTACCATTAGGGAAAACCGAAAATAAAGTGGCCGGCGTCATGGTCAATTTGGTTGGCGCTGAAAATCATACCGGTCGTGTAGTTTATAAAAACATATCAAACATTATGAAAATGGACGGCGTGACCCCACATATCTACGGAAAAAAACAAACCAGACCGTTCCGAAAAATGGGCCACGTGACCGTTGTTGATGAGGATTTGGCAAAGGCGAGACAAGTTGCCGAGGAGGTTAAGGGGATGATTAGGGTTATTTCAAAATAGAAGAGAAATTTTGTTAAAAGATGAAATAATTATATATCAAAGTGAGAATCATGTTAACGTTCAAGTTAAACATTCTGACGATTCTCTATGGCTAACTCTAAATCAAATCAGTGAACTATTTGAAAGAGATAAATCTGTAATAAGCAGACATATAAAGAAAATATATAGTTCTGGTGAGCTTCATCAAGAGGCAACTGTTGCAAAATATGCAACAGTTCAAAAAGAAGGAGATAGAGAAATAACACGCGAAATAGATTATTATAATTTAGATACTATTATTAGTGTTGGTTATAGAGTAAATTCAAAAAAAGGAACACAATTCAGAATCTGGGCAAATAAGGTTTTAAAAGACCATCTTTTAAATGGTTATTCTGAAAATAAGCATCGGCTAAAACAACTTAAACAAACAATTAAGCTGATTGATAGAGCAACCAAACGTTTACCTAACTATGAAAACCACTCAAACGATTTCATAGATTTACTTTCTGAGTATTCCAGAGCATTGGATCTCTTGGATGAATATGACCACAGGAAACTTTCAAAAAAAACTTCAGAAACAGAATTAAGCTTTAAAATTAGCTATCTTGAGGCAAAAGCAGCCATTGAGGAATTAAGGAATAAATTTGGTGCGTCAAGACTATTTGGAAATGAAAAAGACAATTCTTTCCAAAGTTCAATATCAACGATTGACCAAACATTTGATGGTCATGACTTATATAAAAGTATCGAAGAGAAAGCCGCCAACTTACTCTATTTAGTAGTCAAGAATCATTCATTTACTGATGGCAACAAGCGCATTGCTGCTTGGCTATTTGTATGGTATCTTGATAAAAATAAAATCCTCTTTAACCAAAAAGGAGCAAAGAAAATCAGCAATAACACTTTGGTAGCTCTTACCTTGATGATTGCTGAGAGTAATCCAAAAGAAAAAGATATGTTAATCAACCTTATAACCCAGCTAATACATTCCGAAAATGAGTAAAATCGCAATAGTCATGGGCAGTACCAGCGACCTTCCCGTTATGCAAGACGCTATAGATATTTTAAAGGAATTCGATGTAGAAACCGAAGTCGATATTGTCTCGGCTCACAGAACACCCGAAAAATTATTTGATTTCAGCAAGAATGCCCATAAGCGAGGTATTTCGGTCATAATTGCTGGGGCTGGTGGTGCGGCGCATTTACCAGGCATGGTGGCTTCATTATCACCATTACCGGTGATTGGTGTGCCAGTAAAAAGCAGCAACTCAATTGACGGGTGGGATTCGGTGTTGTCAATTCTGCAAATGCCTGGCGGAGTTCCTGTGGCAACCGTAGCATTAAACGGCGCAAAAAATGCTGGGATTTTGGCGGCACAGATTTTAGGTAGTTCCAATCCAGAGATTTTGAAAAGAATATTGGACTATAAAGAAACATTGAAAACAAAAGTGATAGAAGGCAGTAAAAACATTCAGAAGTAACAATGAACATCCTAAACACCAAATTCAATACACCCTATAATTCCGCACCATTCTCAAAAATCAAAGACGAAGAATATCTCCCTGCATTTAAGATTGCGATTGAAAAAGCCCGCGCTGAAATTGACGCCATTACTTCAAATCCGGAAAGCCCGACTTTTCTAAACACTATTGCGGCCATGGATTTTTCAGGAGAGGAACTGGATAGAATTTCTAGTATCTTCTTTAATTTGAATAGTGCCGAGACCAATGACCAAATTCAAAGTATTGCTCAGGAGGTATCACCTTTACTTTCAGAATTTAGTAATGATATTACGTTGAATGAAGCTTTATTTAAACGCATAAAATCAGTTTATCAAGAAAAGGAACATTTGATACTTTCACCTGAGGAAAAAACCTTGCTCGAAAAAAAATACAAAAGCTTCTCCCGAAACGGAGCGAATCTTTCCGATGAAAAAAAGAAAAGGCTACGGGAAATCGATAAAGAATTAAGCCAACTTAAACTGAAATTCGGGGAAAACGTACTTGCCGAAACCAATGCCTTTGAAATGCACCTGGTAGATGAAACAGATTTAGATGGTTTACCTGATGGCGCAAAGGAAGCAGCAAAACAATTGGCAGAATCAAAGGGAAAGGAAGGTTACATTATTACCTTACAATATCCCAGCTACATCCCCTTTATGACCTACGTCAAGAATCGTGAGCTTCGTAAAAAATTATCGATGGCATTTGGTGCCAAAGCCTATAAAGGTAATAACAACGACAATCAGGAAAACGTTCTGAATATAGCCAAGCTTCGCCAGGAACGTGCAGAATTACTCGGTTATAAAACCCACGCGCATTTTGTTTTGGAAGAACGCATGGCCAAAACTCCAGAAAATGTAGAACGCTTTTTAAACGAATTGCTAGAAAAAGCAAAACCCGCTGCAAAGCGTGAATTTGATAATTTACAAGGGTTCGCAAAAAAACACGACGGTATTGAACAACTGCAAAAGTGGGACGGTGCGTTCTACTCCGAAAAACTAAAGCAAGAATTATTCGATTTGGATGATGAACAGCTGAAACCCTATTTCAAATTAGAAAACGTCATCGACGGAGCTTTTATCATTGCCGAACGACTTTACGATTTAAAGTTTGAGCAAATTGATGACATAGATAAGTATCATGAAGATGTCTTGACTTATAAAGTAACTGATTTAAAAGGCAATTTGGTAGCGATTTTCTATGCTGACTTCTTCCCTCGCGAAGGTAAACGTAACGGCGCCTGGATGACGGTTTACAAGCCACAGTACGTTAAGAATGGTGTTAATGACCGACCACATATTTCCATTGTTTGCAATTTTACCAAACCCACGAAAACCAAGCCGTCATTATTGACCTTTAATGAAGTAACCACCTTATTCCATGAGTTTGGTCATGCACTTCATGGCATTCTGGCCAACACCACTTACCCAAGTCTGTCTGGCACGTCAGTATTTTGGGATTTTGTGGAACTACCCAGTCAGGTATTGGAAAATTGGTGCTACGAAAAAGAAGCGTTAGAGCTTTTTGCCAAGCATTACGAAACAGGAGAAGTCATCCCTATGGAGCTTATCAAGAAAATTAAAGACTCAGCAACCTTCAATGAAGGCATGCAAACGCTAAGGCAGTTGAGTTTCGGATTGTTGGATATGAGCTGGCACGGACAAGACCCGTCTAAAATTGAAAACGTAAAATCCCATGAAACCAAAGCTTTTAAAGGCACAAAACTATACCCCGATGTTGCAGAGAACTGCATGAGTACTTCGTTTTCGCATATCTTTCAAGGAGGATACAGTTCTGGTTACTATAGTTACAAATGGGCTGAAGTTCTTGACGCTGATGCCTTTGAATATTTTCAGGAAAACGGAATTTTCAATAAATCCATTGCCAAAAAATTTAAGGATAACGTACTTTCTCAGGGCGGTATCGAAGACCCGACCGTATTGTATAAACGTTTCCGCGGAAAGGAGCCACAACCCGATGCCCTTTTGAAAAGAGCTGGTTTGGTTGAAAAATAATCTTCATTAATCATATTAAAAGCAATATAACTTTCAATAATTACTGAAAGTTTAAAATATTTCGTATATTTGTAATATGAATTACGAAGAGGCCAAACATAAATTTATCAGTACTTGGGGAAGCTTAGGGTCTTTATGGGGGATAAACAAGGCCATGGCACAGATACAGTCCTTGCTTTTTATTTCCACCAAACCTTTATCAATGGAAGATATCATGGCAGAGCTGAAAATTTCAAGAGGTAATACCAGCATGAATTTAAGACAATTGATGGATTGGGGCATTGTAACGAAGGAAATAATACCTGGAGAGCGACGGGAATATTTTACGACTGAAAAGGACGTACAAGAGTTGGCAAGGGTGATTGCGAAAGAGCGCAGTCGCAGGGAAATTGAACCCGTTATAAAAGTACTTAAGGAGGTGTCCTCAATTGAAGATGACGGTAGTGAAAAAACAAAGGAATTAATAAAACAAACTAAGGCCTTACATGATTTGACCGAAACTGCTAATTCGATGGTAGGAAAATTAGTTAATCAAAAACAAAACTGGATAACTAAATCATTATTGAAACTGATTAACTAAGCTAATATTTTTTTAATCTATAGTTTCAATATTTTTTGAAAGTTTAAAACTTATAGAATGTTTAACCTTTAATTCTTATATCATGGCAACTTTAAAACACCAAACCCTATTTTATGATAGCGATTGCCCACTTTGTCAATTTTACAGCAGTGGTTTTGTAAAAATGAAAATTTTAGATGGGCAAGGTCGAAGAGCGTATTCTGAAATCTCTGAAAAAGAGCAGAATTTAATCGATATGAAACGTGCGGCAAATGAGATTGCCTTGATG
>JBCCOJ010000212.1:0-5831 GCA_039025415.1 Bacteroidota bacterium
CAAAAAATGACTTGAAAATTTTTAAATGTCGAAAAAAAGACTAATTTCGTTTAAATGTATTATTTTATCGATGAAATGCATGTTTTATAAATGAGTTTAACAAAGCGAATAATTGAAGGAATTGGTATTCCAATAGTTATTGTCTGTCTTAGAACCTAATCATGTTTTCATTAAAGTTTGATTAATAAAATTTTAAATTGGTGTATGGAATCACTACATAGAAAAGTCGATATGCTTAAAATTGGTTTTACCAGCTTATTATTTGGTTTGACCAGTTTTACAGCAATGGCACAAATGAGCGTTCGAAACGATAATGTTGTCATTGTAAAAGATGAGATTCTTTTTGTGGACGACGCGCTCACCCTTGGGGAGACCCAATCAAAATTATATTTGAGGGAAGAGGGCCAGCTTATTCAGGGAAACGAGGTCTCAACCAATGCTGGATTGGGAGAACTTAGTGTCTATCAAAGCGGATATGCAAGTAATTATACTTTCAATTACTGGTGCTTGCCGGTTGGAAATAATTCTGCCATGTCTGGTAACGAAGATGGCAGAATTAACCTCATCGATGAAGCCACAAATGTTATAACAGCGCAAGACCCACTTGGTTTTACCTCTAGCATTGACGCCCAATTTACCGATGCTTATGATGGGTTCTCCGCACCTCAGCTAACAATTTCCAGAAAATGGTTTTATACCTACAGTACGTCCAGCACTTTTGACGCTTGGAACTATTTTGATGAAACCGAACCTCTTAAAACTGGATTAGGTTTTACCATGAAGGGGGTCACTGGTAATTTGAATCAGCTTTATGATTTTAGGGGGAAAGCCAATAACGGCACGATTAGTAATTTTGTAACCGCCAACGAATTTACGCTTATCGGAAACCCTTATCCTTCGGCAATTGATGCCCTTTTATTTATTCACGACCCCCAAAACACGAATATTAATAATGGGCCTTCGCCATTGCCAACAACAACTGGTGCGCTTTACTATTGGGAACAGCTAGATCAATCCTCCCATAATCTAAGTGACTACATAGGCGGATATGCATCTTACACCATTTCAAGCACTGGAGTTGAGAGTTTTGTTCCCGCTACATTTAACACCTATGATAATTTTGGTAATGCAAGCCCTTTGCCCCCGAATCCCGGCGGTGGCGGAAATACTGGGTTTAAAATAGCCAAACGTTACATCCCAATTGGCCAAGGATTTATGGTTGAAGGTGCGAGTGATACGCCTTTGGGTTCAAGTGTTTATATTAAAAATGCGCACCGTGTTTATGAGAAAATCTCAGATGGAGACAGTGCTTTCTTTAGGATGACAGCTTTTGAAGATGAAGGTCTAAACCCTGATGAAAATTTATACAATGAATATGGATTGAATATAGTCCCAAGTGATCATAAAAGATTTAGGTTGAACGTTGTTTTCAATGATGAATACACCCGGCAATTAATGTACAATTTTCACGATAGTGCAAGCCCAGGTTTCGACTATGGTTTTGAGGCTAAGATGCCTAGTACTGCAGAAACCAATGCCTTTTGGATGTTAGGTAACGAAAAATATGCTATTCAAGCCGATGCTTATCAAATTGATATGGCAATACCTGTAGCAATCACAACTGAAAACCAACAGGAAGTCAGGTTTAGTATCTTCGATGTCCAGAACTTTGGCGAAACACAACCCATTTATATTCACGATAAGTTAACCGACATTTATGTTGACTTAACGCAACAGGAATATGACCTAAATATTGATGCTGGTAATTTTCAATCTCGATTTGAAATTGTCTTTGAAACCAATAGCACCTTAGCCGCTGCGGAACGTCTAAAAGAAGAGATTGATATTTTTGTAAATAGAAACGCTAAACAATTTGTTATCTCGAATCCTAACCTAAACGATATAATGACTTTCAAGGTTTATGATACAAGCGGTAAATTAGTAATTGAGCATTCGGTTTCTGATTTGGAAAACCGTTACACGTACCCTTCGGAAAAATTAAGCGATGGTGTCTATTTAACCGAAATCCGATTGCGAGATAATTCGATTTACTCCAAAAAAGTAATACTAAAACAGTAGCAAATAAATAATAATTCGCTTTGCTTTTTTAGTCCTAATCTAATTTTTAAGATTGGGACTTTTCGTTGGTATGATTCCCAAACGCAACAATTAATCTTTAAAATACCCTTTATTAGTGCAAGAATCATTTAAAAATTGACACTAATACATAAATAATTTATGTTAGTCTGACCTGCCCTATTTATCTCAATTAGGCTTAAACTTCCTAAATCATTAGCGCGCATTCAATTCAACGATAGAAGATAGGATGAACTTATGTAGTAATTGGAATCTTAAAATGATATATACTGAGAGCTATGTGTTTCCAATTTAATAAGTATTGTAGAGGAAACCCATTCATGAATTAGACTTATAAATCACCTCTAATCTAGTGCTCGAGCAGAGGATTTTGAATTACTCTGTTTAGGTGCAAAACAATTGATAGATTTACTTTAAACTAAAGATAACTTAACTGGCCTTTAAATATAATAAGACATCAATAACTGGGTTTAACGCGGTAATCTCAATAACTAGCAAAACAGAAATGCGTTCAAGGAAAAAATTGAACGCATTTTGACTATTTGATTAATGTTGCGACTAGATTTAAAAAAGTAAATTCTAGTTTCTAAGGCATAAATAAGAGTAATAAAAAAGCCAAGACCTGTATTTGAGGAACTTGGCTTTTTCGCAATAAACTTCAACCTTATTTTTTATTTCATTATACCAGAAAAATTAGTTAGCGATAAACGTTACATTTCTATTGTAAGCCGTCCAAGCATCATCACCAACATTTCTACCTTGTAATCGTACTCTATAGTTTCCATTACAATTGGCTGTGCTGAAACCCGTCCCAGAATAGGATTTTGCATTATCATGCTCATCGGTTGTTTCATTTGGTGTGAACGGACCATATTCTTGTGAAAAATCAGAGCAACCGCCGCTTCCATCAAAATAAACCCTGAAATAAAAATCATCAACGCCATCACCTTCGGTAGGTGCAGCTATGGCCGACCAATTGAATATCATGATTTCCCCATTTTCAACTTCGGCATTACTGGAATAGGCGGTTAAATTCCTGTAGCTATCAGCGTCATTAAAGCTAACAATACCTTGGTCACCAGACGCGGCAACTTTTTTAGCGACAGCACCCACTGAAAGAACACCGTTATTATCAACATAGACTGGTCTGTCTCCAGAACCTCCCAAATCTCGTATTCTACCCGTTCCATCAACATCCAGCTCTTCTGAAGGGGCATTAGTACCAATTCCCACCCTATTTGCACTACCATCAATTACGAGGGTATTAGCATCAAAATTAAGGTCTCTATTGCCCATAGTAATCGAACGGTTTGCTGAGATGGTACCGTCTGTAGAATAAATATTGTCAAATGAGGCACTTCCAGCTGCCACAATATCTGCGGCTGTTGTTCTATTGACATTACCGTTATTGTCAGTCACTAAAATTCGGTTTATATTACCTCCACCTTCGGGAATAGATCGCACTCTCATTGTGCCATTAACATCTAACTTTTGAGTTGGGTCACTAACACCAATACCAACATTACCTCCGTTTTCAATCGAAAGGTCGTCGCTATTGTTAGTTCCTAAACTTATACGGCCATTACCTCGGTTTCGTAAAAACATGATACCGTTGCCTTCATTATCAATAATGAAATTTCCATCTACGCCACTACGTCTCGATATTTCGGCATCGTTTGCCGTGTCTTCATCAGAGTGGAACCTTAGTGACGAATTTCTATTTCCTGTACCTCTTTGGTTCAAATCGAAGTTTCCTCCAGATGACATATTATTGGCCAATCGGGTATTTCCATTGACATGCAGACGTTCTGTTGGGTTGGTGATACCAATACCAACATTACCTCCATTTTCGATTGAAAAATCATCACTGTTATTGGTACCGATGCTTATGCGCCCATTACCTCTATTTCGTAAGAACATGATGCCATTACCTTCATTATCGATAACGAAATTACCATTGGCACCAGCTTGTCTAACCAATTCAGCTTCATTAGAAGTATCGTCATCGGCAAAAAACCTGAGTGCAGCTGACCTATTTCCAGTTCCGCTTTGATTCAAACTGAAATTACCTCCAGATGACATATTATTACCCAACCTACTATTTCCTTGGACATGAAGACGTTCTGTTGGTGCGTCGGTTCCAAGGCCAATTCTATTAGTATTCATATCTACGGTAAAGGTCGCGCCGTCTACTTGAAAACCATTATCAGCGTTTCCATTGAAATCGATGGTTCGTTCACCTAGACCCACAGTTCGGTTAGATGTAATCGATCCATTCGTACTGTATATATTATCTGTATTTCCACCACCGGCTGAAACTATTTCGGTCGCCGTAGCTCTTCTAACAACACCATCATTATCTGTTATTAAAATTCTATCGGTATTACCGCCAGTATTTGGAACTGTCCTTAATCTCACATTTCCGTTTACATCCAATCGCTCAGTGGGGGCGTTTGTACCAACACCAATGCGGTCTGTATCCATATCTACGGTAAAGGTTGCGCCGTCTACTTGAAAACCATTATCAGAGTTTCCGTTAAAATCAATGGTTCTCTCACCAAGATTAACTGTACGATTGGCAGTGATGGTACCGTTAGTCTCATAAATATTATCACTATCTCCGCCTCCAGCCGCAACTATTTCAGCCGCTGTAGCTCTTCTAATTACACCGCTATTATCGGTTAAAAGAATTCTATTGGTATTTCCACCTGTATCAGCTATGGTACGAATTCGCAAACTTCCATTAACGTCTAATTTTTCCGTTGGATTATTCATACCGATACCGACATTACCACCATTTTCAATGGATAAATCGTCGCTATTATTGGTT
Source organism: Bacteroidota bacterium (assembly GCA_039025415.1). Taxonomy (GTDB): domain Bacteria; phylum Bacteroidota; class Bacteroidia; order Flavobacteriales; family Flavobacteriaceae; genus Psychroserpens. The sequence continues at coordinate 4,928 of JBCCOJ010000212.1, forward strand.
CCCAAACTTATACGTCCGTTACCACGGTTGCGTAAAAACATAATCCCATTACCTTCATTATCAATAACTAAATCTCCGTTAGCACCGCTGCGTCTTAAAATTTCAGCTTCATTGGCTGTATCTGCGTCTGAATAAAATCTTAAAGCAGAATTTCGATCGCCATCACCTCTTTGATTTAAGTTGATATTTCCGTCTTGGATAATATTATCATCCAATCTACTAGTTCCCTCTACATGAAAGCGTTCTGTCGGCGCATTTATACCAACACCAACCCGGCCATTGTTTGCAAAGCGTACTCTTTCAACATTATTGGTGAAAACGGCAAGTTGGCCATTACCTTGTTGTTGTAACCCAGTATCACTATCACCTATGGCTATATCTATAGCTGGATTATTGACACCAACACCTACGTTATTGGAAGCACCGTCAATTACAAACGTATTATTATCAAAATTCAAATCGAAATTATTCTGGGTAACATTTCGGTTTGATGATAGAACCCCATTGCTGGTGTATAAATTATCGCTTAAACCGCCGCCACTACCAGCAGCAACACGTATCCAAGAACTGCTATCCCAATAGTAAAATCCTGGTGTTACATCACTAACCGTTTGCGTATTGTAAACCAAAAGGCTTTCTACATTGCCTTCGGTTATGGTTGTAGTATCTGATGTACCCGTTAGAGCTACCCGCGGTATGAGAAGACCTTGAGAGTCAGATTCAACATCTAATATCGAAGAGGGATTCGGATTGACCGTACCCACACCGACCTGCGCATTTATGGAAAAACAAACCATGAAAACCGCAAGCGGCACAAATTCATTTAGGGAGAATTTAATTTTCAGTCGGCTTTTGAAACCAGATGGCGCGATTTGGGTTATCGGATCCTACCACAACATTTTTC
>JBCCOJ010000213.1:0-5702 GCA_039025415.1 Bacteroidota bacterium
AACCGCCGGTCATGGCTGATCAACACAAAGCCGGTGCGACCAGCAGCCAAATGCGCCTCCCGCTCGTCACTATTGGTTTTAGCTTTAGACAAAAACGATTCGGTGCCATTGGGCACTTTTATAACTTGGGCTGGCTTAATAGCTCTACCCTTGATGTGCTATTGGTCTGCGGCAGATTTCAGAAATCCTAAAAATACAATACAGAAGGTGTTTTCTGGATTAATTAAGCTTGTAATCTCATTGGCTGTTTTATGGGTGCCAATTTCCTATGTATTGTCTGGGAATCTTGCATTTAATTTTTCTGAAACATCAACTTTTAAAGGTGGTCAAAGCGCCATGAAATTGTTTTGGGTTTTGACCTACGGAATTGTTTTGGCAACAACTTTAATAATGCTTTCCCATTTTTTAACTCTAATTTTTAAAAAACTAATAAATCGTAAACGATGAATATAATTTATGAACCCTGGCCGTGGTATGTAGCAGGCCCACTGATTGCTTTGGTTATGTTTATCTTATTGTTGATAGGTCGAAAATTCGGCATGTCTTCCAATTTGCGTACCGCTTGCTCTGCAATGGGTGCAGGTAAAGTAGCCGATTTTTTTAGATTTGATTGGAAAGCAGACCGTTGGAATCTAACCGTAGTTCTTGGAGCGATTATCGGGGGTTTTATAGCTGCGAATTTTTTAAGCAACAATACCGTTGACATCAATCAAGCAGTAGCTGCCCAATTGGCCAGCGACTACGATATTAAAAGTGCAGGTGAAAGCTATTTACCTCCAGAGTTATTTTCTTCAGAAAAATTACTAGAACCCCGCAACATCCCGATTCTTCTCCTAGGAGGGCTGTTGGTTGGATTTGGAGCTCGTTATGCTGGGGGCTGCACTTCGGGACATGCCATTTCGGGACTGAGCAATTTACAATTGCCTTCTCTGATAGCAGTCATTGGATTTTTTATTGGTGGTTTAGTTATGGTGCATTTGGTTTACCCTCTTATATTTTAAGCTATGAGATATGTTACTTATTTAATTATCGGTGTTTTCTTTGGCATAATCATGTATAAATCTGAAGCAGCCTCGTGGTTCAGGATATACGAAATGTTTCAGTTTGGTAGTTTTCACATGTACGGGATTATTGGCTCAGCATTGATTTTAGGTGTAATCGGGATTCAGATTTTCAAAAGGCAGAACACAAAAACCATTGACGGTGGGGAAATGGCCTTAAAACCGAAGGATAAAGGTTTTTCTCGATATTTTTTAGGTGGGATTATTTTCGGTTTGGGTTGGGCGCTTTCGGGTGCATGCCCCGGCCCAATGTTCGTTCTTGTTGGTGCGGGGTATGGTTCAATATTGATTGTGATTTTTGGAGCCTTATTGGGGACATTTCTTTATGGTGTGCTTAAAAATAAGCTGCCGCATTAAAATGGAATTTTTGTAATTTTATTTTCATCTTATTGTTTCATCAACCATTTCAAAATAAATCATATGAAAAACCTACTAACATCAATCTTTTGCAGCCTTTTTTTAAGCCTAATAGGTCAAAGCCAGAATCAGCACTTAAAAACAGTTACAATTGAATCTGAACATTTGAATCAAATGCGTGAAATTGTAATTTACAAGTCCGCGAATTACGATGTGACGCAATCTGCGCTTTTCAACGTTATTTATGTTTTTGATGCCCATGACCAAGCCTTGTTTGATTATGCAGCCTCAGTAGCTCAATTTGCAAAGGAAGGGCATCCCGGATTTCTTATAGTCGGTATCAAAGCCACCTATATTGAAAGTTTGCAGTATGGCAGGAACAATGATTTACTGCCCTCTGGCACAACTTTTAGATTGGGTCCCGCCGGTGGAAACGCAGACAATTATCTACAATATGTCAAAAATGAGGTTATACCCTACGTTGAGAATAATTATCGAACATTGCCTCGGCGCACTGGGGTGGGTCATTCTTTAGGCGCTTCTTTCTTGCTTTATGGTATGGTAAACAACCCAGATTTATTTGATAACTATATAGCCGTTTCTCCTAATTTGTCCTATGACAATAATTATTTGGTTTCAAGATTGAAAAATTTTGATTCCAAACAGTTCGAGACACCAAAATATTTGTATTTAAGTCATGCTAATGAAGCAATTGATACTTCTTTTTGGCCTGGCTGGAAAGAGGCGATTCAAAAAGCATACCCTGTTGTAGATGAGCTCAAAAATGAAAATTTTATTGTCAAGACCGGAAGTTTTCCAAATAAACTACATCGTGAGGGTTTCATACCCGCTTATTTGGACGCACTAGATTATTTTTTTACTACAATTGAGAATAAACAGGAAAAAATTCTATCAGAAAAAACGTATGAAGTTACGTTTAGAATAAAAGTTCCGAATAAAGATGACGAAATATACATAACTGGTAACCAAGAGAGCTTGGCTTATTGGGATCCAGGGAAGATAAAGCTAAAAGCGACTGAACCATTTCTAAGAGAAATAACCCTCAAGGTGCAAGATCCAGTCATGGCAAAATTCACTCGTGGTAGTTGGGAGAGCGAGGCATGGATAAAGATTGAAGACGGTCAAGCTAATTTCCCAATTATGAAGCGACCAAAAGATGGGGATATTTACAGCGCCGAAATCCTCAGTTTTGGTAATGACTAATACAAGCTTGCTATTATGTTCATTTGTGAGTAAACCATTTGATTGCTAAACTTCCATTTCAGATGGAATTGATTTTATTAAATGAAATTGAGCGAAACGGTTCCTTTTTATTTTGAACAATTAATGTATTCATTAAATAATTGAAATAAAAAGGTTTAGTAAAATAAACTAATGGTAGGGGAAATGGAAAATATCTAAGAAAACTACTTTGATGTTCTGTTTGGCCATATTTTTTTAGTTTATTTGTTTACCTAACAAACCAATCAATATGCGCTCCAAATCTCTTTACAACTTTGGATTTTCCTTATTTCTATTCTTCTTTTTAAATATTTCTTTTTCACAATTAAAGATTAGCAAAACACCTAATTGGGTTGATTATCAAACCTATGAGAAAAACCAAGAGATTGCCCTAAATGAAATATCCTATGGATTATTGACATTATTGAGTGACGAACAAATACACATTCCCAACCAAGAACGTTACATCCGTATGGTTAGAAAAATAACCGATAATGTAGGTGTTCAAGATGGCTCGCAAATTTCGATTAATTACGACCCTACCTACCAGAAATTAACTTTACACGAAATCTTAATTATTCGGGATGGTAAGGCCATTAATCGGTTTAATTTAAATGATTTCCAGACGATACGTCAAGAATCAAATTCAGAGAACTATATCTACGACGGCAGTCTCAATGCTGTAGCAAATTTAGCTGATATAAGAAACGGCGACATTGTTGACGTAAGCTATACTGTAAAAGGATTCAATCCAATTTACGGTAGTCATTTTTCAGGTGGTACAACATTGAATGACTATCAACCAGTAGGAAAAATCAATTATTATTTAATTTCAAAGGAAGACCTAAGCCATAAGATTTTAAACTTAGACATCAAACCGGTTATCAAAATTAAAAACGGTTTTAAAACCTACCGATGGACCAATACCTTGACTGTCGCTCCTAAGTTTGAGTCGAACACACCCATGTGGCATCTGCCCTACCAAAATATATTTGTTTCAAATTTTAAGTCTTGGAATGAAGTGGTCAATTGGGCGGAATCCATCTACACAGATAATTCTAACCTTTCCGAAGCATTAAAAACGAAAATTGATCAAATACACGATAAATATGACAATGAAGGAGAACGGATTTCGGCAACCTTAAAATTTGTTCAGAATGAAATTAGATATCTCGGTCTAGAAAGTGGTATTGGTGCCTACAAACCCTTTTCGCCAAATAAAGTACTTAACCAGCGATTTGGGGATTGTAAAGACAAAAGTTGGCTCATGGTGACTATGCTACAAGAAATGAACATCGATGCCTATCCTGTATACATAAATTCGGTTTATGGCGAATCATTGGATAAATTTCTACCATCTCCAAAAGTATTTGACCATGTTGTAGTAAAAGTCATAGATAGCCTTCAGGAAGAATTTTACTACGACCCAACTTCTAGCAATCAATTTGGTGATTATAAGTCGGTTTCATTCCCAAATTATGGCAAAGGGTTGGTAATTAAGCCTGAAACCAATTCTCTTGACATTATTAAAAACAAAAGTGAGGACCTAATTGAGGTGTTTGATACTTATGACCTGCCAACCGTAGGTGGACCAGGAGAATTGAATATTATGACGGTTTATCGTGAGGCAGAGGCCGACCTCATGAGAGCACGTTACAAATCGACCAGCATTAACAACTTAAAAGAACAGTTTAAAAGTTATTACGATAATTTATACGATGGCGTAGAAGTTCTAAAGGACCCAATTATTGATGATGATAGCCTTCAAAATAAAATTTGGGTAACCGAATCTTACAAAATAAATGATATTTGGAAACCTATGGTTGGCATGGAAAATAATTTAGCCGTTGAGTTTGCACCTTATAGCATCTTAGACGTTTTCATGTCACCAGCTGAGAAAGATAGGGAAACGCCTTTTGCACTCTATTACCCCACTCATAAAAAGCACCAAATAACTGTGAAACTCCCAAGGAACTGGTCGTCTGGAACAGACAAGTTGGATATTAATTCCAAAAATTTTGATTTTTCGCTTAGGTCAAAAATGAATTCTAGAAATGATATTCTTTACATTAACTACGAATACGAGAATAAGACAAGTTTCGTAAGACCTGAAGACTTTGAGGATTATTATAACAAGTGCAAGGAATTAGAACAGAAAATTGCCTATTATATTTATATCCCAAAAACCGGAAACTTAAGCACTAATGCGAGTAAGCCATTTGATGCAGAGGAAGTGGCTTCGAGCTTTGTCACTTTTCTTTATTGGATACTCGGCATTGCGTTAGTTATTGTTTTAGGACTCGTTATTTATGCTGTAAGAAATACCCGGGAAAAGACCTGAGAATGATTAGACCTAAAATCATCATTTCAAGGCACCATAAATTCCCCAACCCATTTATTGTCAGTTTTATTGAATAAAACTCTGAGATGGTTCGGACGTTTCAATCTTAAATATTCAATGCTGTCTGGAACTATCTTAATAGCACAGAAATGGTTCTCGTTTTCAAGATATTCAACGTTGTCTGGGTTCTTAATCGTAGTGCCGGGAGCGCGTTCTGTGATGTAGTCCTTTTTGGAACTATCTTGTATATTTCCCCAGAATCTATCTAATTCTCCTTGATTTTTTACAATTTCAGCCTTTCCATCCAATCTAACCTGCATCAATTTTTTGGGATGATAGAACAAGGCACTTACGTTCTGATTATCTTCAATATTCGACACCTTTTTAGAACGTTCATCGGTATAAAACAATATGGTCAAATCATCCAATAATTTTCTCAGCACGACCTTGCGCTGTCTTGGTCTGTCGCCGGAAATAGTGGCCAAAGCAAAATACCGAAACGGGTGTCTTTTTTTACTATAACCGTTAATTAATTCTCGTTTAATTTCCTCTAAAAATTGTTCGGTCATTAGTTTGAATTTTCAGTTTGTTGATAAAACCATCATCATTTCCAATGGATTTTAAAGCAAGTTATTTAAAAAATAATTTTCAATGCGTTTGACAAGTATTAAAAGATTTGTAAGAAATTCCCAATTAAAACA
>JBCCOJ010000214.1:0-5682 GCA_039025415.1 Bacteroidota bacterium
AACCCAAGAGAAGGCAATATCCATAGATACGGCAATTGTAATGGTAATGAGTAATAACGTAGTTATGGCCAAGTATGCCATTGCAGATATTTTCATAATTCTTTCTTTTTAGGTAAAGTTATAGAATTATCTAGGTTGCAGACTGGTGTAAATACTTAAAAGTAAGTTAATTGTGATTTAATTTAAACTTAATGACCAAACCTTCATTGGCTCTGATATTAAAAACGATATCGTCCTCAAAAATTAAGTATTTTACCTTTATGCCAACTAGTTTGCCTTGGTAGAATTTTTCCTTTTTGATATTTAAACTTTTTGGTTTTTCGGGATATTGATGTACAGGAAATTGTAAGTTCGTTTCAGAATTAGAAGCAATAAAATAATCTTTGGCCTCCTCTGGAATATGATTTTTAAGTTTTTCTCTCCATTCTACGAGGTCAACATTTTCAATATCATTTTTAAGCATTTTTCGCCAATTGGTTTTGTCTGCCACATGGTCTTTTAGTGCTACTTCTGTAATACCAGCGAGATATCTGTTTGGCACTTCAACAATCTCTATCGCTTCATGTGCACCTTGATCAATCCAACGGGTAGGGACCTGGCTTTTTCTGGTAACGCCAACCTTAACATTACTTGAATTTGCGAGATATACAATATGAGGCTGTAACTGTACTTTCTTCTCATATTCTAAATCACGTTCCTCTTGGTCTAAATGAGCCTTGCTTAGTTCAGGTTTCATAATCCAGTCTGCGGCTTGGGGTATATCAAAAAAGCAACTTTGACAAAACCCTTGGCGGTAGATAGGCTTGTTAAGTCCGCAACTTAGGCACTCAAAACCTATAAATTCCATTGATATTGTTTTACCCAAGGTTTGGTTTAGATTTAAAAAGTCGTTTTCAAAAACCAAATAGTATTGAATAGGCTCTGAGAACTCAGTCTGCATCTTTCTTAAAACCCCCTGATAAAACATAGATAAAAAAGTATTATTTTTATTTTCAATTTAGCATTAAAGATACCAAATAAATGCCGATTCCGTTAGTAAATTCAATTGCTTCATGGTTCTTGAAAAAACGTTTTCACCAAATTGAGTTATTTCTAAAATATCCCAACGAAGTGCAAAACGAATTACTGTTCCATTTACTATCTAAAGCAAAGGATACTGAAATCGGAAGGCGATACGATTTCAATTCAATTTCAACGTATCGGGGGTTTTCAGAACGAATACCCATTTCAAACTACGAGAGTTGTCAGGAAATGATTGAACGTTCTAGAAGAGGTGAAACTAATATTTTTTGGCCACAGCCCATTAAGTGGTTTGCAAAGTCCAGCGGCACAACTAGTGCAAAAAGTAAATTTATACCTGTAAGCGAGGATTCACTCGAAGATTGTCATTACGCAGCGAGTAAAGATTTATTGTGTATGTATCTTAACAATAATGAAAACGCACAATTATTTACAGGTAAAAGTCTTCGTCTGGGCGGAAGTAAAGAATTGTATCAAGAAAATGGAACTGTTTTTGGCGACTTATCGGCTATCTTAATTGATAATATGCCATTCTGGGCAGAATTTAGCAGTACCCCCAGCAGTAAAATTTCCCTAATGAACAATTGGGAAAAAAAGATGAATGCCATAGTTCTTGAAACCATTCAAGAAAATGTTACCAGTCTGGCCGGTGTACCTTCATGGATGTTGGTTTTACTAAACGATGTTTTGGAAACCACGGGTAAAACAAGCATTTTTGAAGTATGGCCTAATCTTGAGGTCTACTTTCATGGAGGGGTAAGTTTTTTACCCTATGAAGACCAATACAAAGCCATTCTTCCAAGACAAGACTTTAGATATTACGAAATATACAACGCCTCCGAAGGTTTTTTTGCCATACAAGATCAGAATAATAGCAAAGACCTTCTTTTAATGTTAGACTACGGTATTTTCTACGAATTTATACCAATGGATTCTTATGGAACTAGTCAACAAAAGGTTATTCCTTTACATAAGGTGGAGCTTGATACCAACTATGCTGTGGTTATTACCACAAATTCGGGACTTTGGCGTTATAAAATTGGGGACACGGTTAGGTTTACCTCAATTAGTCCTTATAGAATAAGGGTTTCTGGTAGAACGAAGCATCATATAAATGCATTTGGCGAAGAGTTGATTATTGAAAATGCTGAGGAAGCCCTAAAAAAGACCTGTGCAATAACACATTCTGAAATTGTTGATTATACCGCTGCCCCTATTTTTATGAAAGGTAAAGATAAAGGTTCGCATGAGTGGCTTATTGAATTTAAGACCCAGCCGGAAGATATGAATCAGTTTAGTGAGCTATTTGATATGGCCTTGAAGTCTATTAATTCTGACTATGAAGCAAAGCGTCTAAAAGATATGACGCTAGTAATGCCAAAGGTACACATTGCAAGACAAGGACTTTTTTATTCGTGGTTAAAGCAGCAGGATAAAGTTGGTGGACAACATAAAATCCCGAGGCTTTCCAACAAGAGAAATTATTTGGATGAACTTTTGCGAATGAATGCAGCCGAAGTAATTCATTGAGGGATATTAAATTTCAACTGAAAAATTAATCGATGAAACAAAAGGTATATTCAATATAACGAGTATTTATGGGCATTCATCCAATAGTAACGAGCTATATTTCATTAGCACCTTTTTTCCACATATATTCGTTGCTGAAACTAACAGATTAGGCTAATAATTTTCTTAGATTCCCCCAAATATCTAAAGTTTGTAAAGAATTAATAGCGAAGAATTTTTGCAGTATTAGTTATTAATCCAACTATAAAAACCACTCAAGTTAAAGAGTGGTTTTTGCTTTTAGACCTTTCTGATTTTCTGAAACCTAAAAGGTTTAAGAAACGGCCTTTAATTTTTTAAGGGTGGTTTTTGTCAACTTATCCTCTGCATAGGATTTAGTGACATTGAGTTTTTTCTCATCTCCACTGGGTAACTCAAACATCGCGTCAGTGAGTATTTCTTCGCATAACGAACGTAAACCTCTGGCCCCAAGTTTATATTCAATAGCTTTATTGACTATATAATCAAGTGCACCTTCAGTAACAGTAAGTTCAATATCATCCATTTCAAACAACTTGCGGTATTGTTTGATGATAGCGTTTTTTGGTTCAGTAAGAATGGCTCTTAACGTTTTTGCATCCAATGGATCCATATAAGTAAGCACAGGAAGTCGACCTATTATTTCTGGAATCAATCCAAAATCTTTTAAATCCTTTGGGATGATATACTGCAATAAATTATCTAAATCAACAACCTCATTGTCATGGGCGGCTTTGTAACCAATAGCCGCTAAATTCAATCGTTTCGAGATTTTCTTTTCAATACCATCAAAAGCGCCACCTGCTATAAAAAGGATGTGTTCGGTATTAACTTCAATGAATTTCTGGTCTGGGTGTTTACGACCGCCTTTTGGTGGTACGTTGACGGTAGTGCCTTCCAATAATTTAAGTAAAGCCTGCTGGACACCTTCTCCCGAAACATCACGGGTAATAGAGGGATTATCGCTTTTACGTGCAATCTTGTCAATTTCATCTATAAAGACGATACCTTTTTCAGCTTTTTCAAGATTGTAATCTGCTGCTTGTAGTAAACGAGTCAAAATACTTTCTACATCCTCTCCAACGTATCCAGCTTCGGTTAAAACAGTTGCATCAACAATGGCTAGGGGGACATTTAGCATTCGTGCGACTGTCTTGGCCATTAAAGTTTTACCCGTACCCGTTTGGCCAACCATAATGATATTACTTTTTTGGATTTCAATATCATCATCAGATGGTGGTTGAAGCAAACGTTTGTAATGGTTATAAACGGCTACAGACATTACCTTTTTAGTGTATTCTTGACCTATGATATATTCATCAAGAAATGCCTTAATTTGTTGGGGCTTTCTGAGAACAAGCTCAGAATTCAACTCGGCATTGTCATTTTGTTTTGATTCTTCTAAAACAATGCCGTGCGCCTGTATGATACAGCGGTCGCAGATATGAGCGTCAAGACCAGCAATCAATAAATTGGTTTCTGATTTCTTTCTGCCACAAAACGAACATTCTAACTCTTCTTTTGCCATAATTTTGGTTCAAGGTTTTAGGTTCAAGCCTTCAAGTCGAAACTTTTCTTCTTATTGAAAATTACCTCAAAACGCTAATTAGTTGTCGAAAATAGTAATCAAACCTCACAAAGTGCATTGATTAATATTTCCGAAGCTAATCTATTAATTTCTAGAAAGCACCTCGTCAATCATGCCATATTCCTTGGCTTTTTCTGCTTTCATCCAATAATCACGATCACTATCTTCATATACCTTATCGTATTCTTGACCTGAGTGTTTTGCAATTATTTTATAAAGTTCTTCTTTTAGGGTTACGATTTCTCTAGCGGTTATTTCAATATCACTCGCCTGACCTTGTGCACCGCCGAGAGGCTGATGTATCATTACCCGACTGTGGGTAAGGCCACTTCTTTTGCCTTTTTCACCAGCACATAACAATACCGCCCCCATAGAAGCGGCCATACCGGTACAAATTGTCGCCACATCCGGTTTAATAAGCTGCATGGTGTCGTAAATTCCGAGGCCGGCGTAAACACTTCCACCGGGAGAGTTGATATATATCTGAATATCCTTTGAGGCGTCGGTACTTTCCAAAAATAGTAATTGGGCCTGGATGATATTTGCAACTTGGTCATTAATGCCAGTTCCCATAAAAATAATGCGGTCCATCATAAGACGGGAGAATACATCCATTGCGACTGCGTTCATTTGGCGTTCCTCGATAATATTTGGGGTAAGATTAGTTGGGTACATCCTACCCATTAACTTGTCGTAATACGTACTACTAATCCCTCGGTCTTTTATTGCGAATTTTTCGAATTCCTTTCCGTAATCCATAAATTGTTTTGTCGTTTGATTTTTTCAAATAAAAAAGCGTAAAACCTTTGTTTAGTCCTACGCTCAAAGATACTAATTATATCATTTATGTTTAGCTGTAAAACTCCTTTACAAAATCGTCGTAAGTTATCTTTTTTGTCTTGAGATTAGCTTCGGCTTTATAAAGGTTTAACAGTTTTGTACTCATCAACTGCTCAGAAATTCGTTTCACTTCATCTTTATTGGATAAGATACGTGAAGCAATCCCTTCGAGTTCTTCATCACTTGGGTTCATTTGTCCAAATTGCGCCATTTGCGATTTAATCATTTCAATGGCATGTGCTTTCAATTCCTCAAACTTAACCTGAAGATCATGCTCTTCAATTAACTTACCTTCAATAAGCTGGTAGCGCATGCTTTTTTCAGACTTTTCGTATTCCTCTTTAGCCTGTTCTGCGTCTATTTCTTCATCACCGGCAGTTTGCATCCATTTTTGAAGGAATGAGGCCGGTAAATCGAATTTGGTATTTTCAACTAAGTATTCGGTAACGTCATTTAGTAATTTTTGATCACCTTGTTGCTTAAATTGTTTTTCGGAATCTTCCTTTATTTTTTGCTTAAGCTCGGTAACGGTTTTCACGACATCCTTTCCAAACAATTTGTCGAACAACTCTTGATCTAAATCTGCCAACTCACGTAGGTTAATCTCACTTATGGTGAAATTGACATCAATATTTAAATCTTTGGCTTCGTCTTTAGAAACTTTTAGATAGATGGCTAAATATTGT
>JBCCOJ010000215.1:0-5679 GCA_039025415.1 Bacteroidota bacterium
ATTCTGGAAAAATAAATATAAATAATACTGATTTGAATGAACTTTCAGCGGCCAAGAAAGACCATTTCGTTGGCCAGAACGTCGGTATTGTTTTTCAAAAAAACCACGCGATAAGGTCACTTAACTTAATTGAAAATTTAAAAGCGCGTTTATATTTTAGCAAAAAGACCATTAATGAGGACTTGATATTAAATCTCCTTCAAGAATTAGAATTGGAAGACTTAAAAGGTAAGGCTACAAATCAAATAAGTGTCGGCCAAATGCAACGATTAAATATTGCACTTGCCGTAGTGCACAAACCAAACGTAATATTGGCCGATGAGCCCACCTCAAGTCTAGACGATAAAAATTGTGAAGCTGTTATGAATTTACTGCTAAACCAAGCAAAACAAAAACAGGCAAATTTGGTTGTAATAACCCATGATTACAGAGTAAAAGCCATGTTTAAAAACGTTTTATCATTATGAACGTCTTAAAAATCAGTCTCAAAAATATTCTTAATAAACCGCTTTACAGCGTTTTGAGTATTCTTTCATTATCGTTCAGTATTGCATTGTTATTTGGCATTCAGCAATTGGATGCTTTAATCCAAGAGCAACTAAATAAAAATATCGGTAAAGTAGATATGGTTATTGGTGCTAAAGGAAGCCCACTTCAATTGGTGCTTTCTTCAGTTTTGCATTTAGATAATCCCACTGGAAATATTTCTTACGCCGAAGCTAAGGAAATTTCGAGAAATCCTATGATTGGTAAAGCCATCCCTATTTCCTATGGCGATAATTATAAGGGTTACAGAATTGTTGGAACAACAAAAGATTTTGATGAGCTATACGAATTAAAACTCACAGAAGGCCGTTTGGTAAATAAATCTATGGAAGTGGTTTTGGGCAGTTCAGTTGCAGCTCTTGCAGAACTGAAGATTGGGGATTCTTTTGAAAGCTCTCATGGATTAACCGAAAATTCAGTCGAAGTACATAAGCACCAGCCTCTCAGGGTTGTAGGAATTTACCAATCTACAGGAACGGTTGTAGATCAACTCATTATCACCAATCTACAAAGCGTTTGGGATGTACATGACCACTCCGGAAATGAAAATGAAAACATAAATGATAAGGAAATCACCTCGATGCTCATATCATTTAGAAATCCTATGGGATTGTTGACCATGCCCCGACAAATTAACCAAAGAACCGCATTTCAAGCGGCACTTCCAAAATTTGAATTAGAACGGCTTTTTAGTTTTACAGGTGTTGGTGTAAAGACCATTGCCGTTATCGCTTACGTAATTCTCGTTATTTCCTGTTTGTTTATATTTTTGAGTCTTTTCAAAATGGTAAGGGAAAGAGCTTTTGATCTTGCGTTAATGCGTACCTACGGGGCAACTAATGGCCAGTTGGTAATTATAGTAGCTCTAGAAGGACTATTATTGGTATTGGTCTCTTTAGCCATTGGATATGTTCTTTCAAGACTTGGCTTGTTTTTTGCGCTGTCTGAAATGCAGATTGGAAATAATCAAAATTATTTGATGGGTGCTTCCTTTAAATTGTTACTGTCCAGTGTAATCCCTATAATGATTATATCGGCCTTGGCCATAGTGTTAGCCATCATACCTATTTTAAAAATGAACGTCTCAAAAATCTTAAATCGTGAAATATAGATTCATATTAATACTCAGTATACTTTCAATTTCAGTAGGCTGGAGCCAAAAGGAAATGACCTGGGAAGATTTGGCCGATGTCACATTTACAGAAAAATATTTTCCTGAATATGGTCAATTCTTTCTTTATCCAAAATTTGGAGATTTGGTTAAAACCTTTGAAGGTGAAACTGTTAAAATTAAAGGCTATTTTTTGAATATTTCGCCTCAAGATAAACTCTTCATTCTATCGAAGTCGCCATGGGCTTCGTGCTTTTTTTGTGGTATGGCAGGTCCCGAGACAGCAGTTGAACTTCAATTTGATGACCCGCCCCGCTTCAAAACAGATGATATCGTTACCATAACCGGAAAGTTTGTTATCAATCCCGATGATGTCATGCACTTCAATTATATATTGGTGGATTGTAAGGCTGAAAAAGTGGTTAATTGAAATCCCTAAGGCATTATCATTTTTTACCATTCTATTGGCTGAAATGTTCACAACTAAATTTATTTATTAGAACTCATTTAAACTTTTTGGGTTTAGACGAAAAACGGCGATTTTTTAGCAAATTCAAAAAGTTTAAATGAGTTCTTAGTTAAAAATGATTGTTTCTGCTTGATAAAATGTATTCTTTGGTAAAATTTCAGCCGCCACTATTTCATTTGCAAATGGTAAATTAATCGGGCGTATTGCCATTGCAGAAATTTGTATTTTTGTTAAAACAAAATTCGTTGAATCTCACTAATCAATTATAATCGAAAAATTATTTATACAATGAAAACGAACATAACTAAAATTCTATTCTCAGTGCTTTTAGTGGTCGCTTTTGGTTGCAAAGATGAACCCAAAAAAACGGATACCACAGCGTCTGAAGAAGAAGTGACCGAGAATACCGAAAGTGTTGCAGAAATCACAATTGAGAAACTGGAGAATTCTCCAGCTTATGAAACTGCAAGTCTTGAATTACAAGCTCCAAATACCGATGAAACTCTCACATCAGGTGAAGCTAAATTCGATTTTGATATTCAGAATTATGAACTAGGCGCACAGACCAACAGTGATAATGCTAACCTTTTGGCTAATTCTGGAAAAGGGCAACACATTCACTTTATTTTAAACAATCAGCCGTACTCGGCGCATTACGAGGCATCTTTTTCCAAAGAATTACCAGATGGCACCCACCATTTAGTTGCGTTTCTAAGTCGTTCTTATCACGAATCGGTCAAAAATGACAATTCTGTTGTGGTAAAGAAGGTTCAAGTGGGGCAAGAAGAAACCCAAGAACTTGACATGGAAGCACCCACCTTAATTTACAGTCGTCCAAAAGGAACATACGCTGGTAAGGATACCGAAAATCTACTGCTAGACTTTTTCGTACTCAATACCACCCTTTCTGAAGATGGGAACAAGGTAAGAGCAACGATTAATGATGAAGAATTTATTATTTCAGAGTGGGCGCCTCAAGTCCTCAAAGGTTTACCAAAAGGTGAAATCTCTGTAAAACTGGAATTGATAGATGCCGAAGGTAATTTAATTGAAGGGCCTTTCAACAGTGTTACGAGAACCGTTACTTTAAAAGAGTAAAATAGAAATTAATGATTAAAGTCGTTTTGTTTTGAATTTAAGTTTAAAGAAAATTAGTCAGTATTCAAACAGCATTGGTGCAGCAGCATCGGGGCTATGTCTTTTACACTGCTTGGTCACTCCTTTGATTTTTGTAGCACAGGCCAGTATAGCAGTAGAGCACTCCGGCAAGGCTTGGTGGGGAGTACTCGATATCATATTTTTGGTAATTTCCCTTGCAGCGGTTTACTGGTCTACCAAACACACATCAAATAAATTTATAAAAATTGGACTTTGGCTTTCTTGGGTGGCATTAACATTAATTATTCTTAATGAAAAATTACATGTCACTGAAATATCAGAAGCGGCAGTTTATATACCAACCTTGGCACTAATCATTCTTCATATAGTCAACAGAAAATATTATCACTGTGGGGATGACAACTGTGAGGTTCACAGTGGCAAATAAATTACTTTCAATTAGACGAAATATTAAGCCAGATTATTCTGGCTTTTTTTATTCAATTTATTTGAATCATTTGAAGACAAAAAAGCGCGCTACTGTAGATAAAGCACATTTATTATTTGATAAAACTGGCGAGGCAATTGATGAATACTTCTATTTAAATCAACGACAAGCAGGAAATTTAAGACGCTTCAACTTGTTTAAGCTGAAATTTTCAAATCATCAAAAAACCTAAAGTCCATAATAATTGAGTTATCTATTGAAATATTAAGACTTTTTATGGTCTCTACGTTTTATTTCTGTTTTTTCAGAAAGGTCTTAATGACCTGACCACCTACCTTATTGCCAACTTGTAGTCCCACCTCATTATCCGTGCGGAAGTGTACTCCACCTTCAAAACGAGATTCTGAGCACTCTTTTGCCAATTTGTGAAACTGACTTTCATCTTGCGGAAAAAGAAAAGATAAAACCGTGGCAATAGACCCCGCAACGGTAGTATGGCCAGCAGGATATCCTGGGAAATTTGGAGTGTCAATTAAAATGGGCTTAAATTCTGAATCATATTGAAATGGGCGTATGCCCCAATAATGGTATTTACCATCCCAAGCCGCAATGATACCATCAAATCTGGCCATGTGAAAAACAGCACTTGCAAATGCAGCTTCGAATGCATCCAAGTCGTACTCTAATATTTTTCGCTCTAAAAGATTGTCCCAAACAGGAGCATTTTTCCACTTCCAAGCAATGTCTCTTGATTTATGCGTGGCATTAAACGCTCTTAATTCTTCCATATCCTTCGTCCAATTTGATGGTGGTGGTTCTGGGCGAAATTGATCTGTCTTTGATAAGGTGAGCGGTCGCCATTGCCGTTTCATTGTATCCCATTTGTTGGGCTTTCCAGACCACAAGCTATCCGCTTTAGGAACTTCCCCTTGCCAAATAAGATCTGTCCTATCCGTCTTGGAATAGGCGATATATTTTTCAGCAATTTGTTTGCCTATTGAAATCCCTACTTCAATATCAGAGGGTAATTGTAGCCCAGTTTTAAGTCGTGCCCTTTTAAATTGTTCAATTAAACTATCAACATAAGTTATTCTATCGGGAAAATAGTAACTAATAACTTCGGAAGCGGCGCCCGCGGCCGCGCTCCATTCGCATATAAAAGTAGAGTATTGGTTTTTTGGTCTATAGTTACGTATCCTATCATTAAGTTCAAAAGGTGCTTTGACCTCATGTTTTTCTTTATGCCGCAAGACCTCAACAAGCGAATCATATATTGATAAGTGCATGATGGCAAGTCGACCACCATTCTTATGTCCTTTATGAGCCTTACTAATATCCATCATAATCTGATGCCAACGATAGGAAGGATAGGATGCATTCCAATAATTAATTGCCCATTGGGCTTCATCATTTATGTTTACCTGTGACTCGATGATCTGCCTAAATTCTTCAGCAATTTCGGATGTATCTACAGATACATTTTTTTTCTCCAAATGAAATTTAAATGATTTAAAGTCTTTTATTTGAACTTGGGCAGCGATAAACGGTATATATAATAGGCATAAAATGAGGTTAAAGTAACCGTTTATGTTTTTAAAATTTATATTCGACGAAAAATTCATAATCAAAAATTTTTACTACTTCAAACAAAAAAGCATCCCGATCCACGATAATTATCGGGAAAGGAAAGCCTTTCATTGTAAGCTTCCAATTTGCTTGAAAGTCTCACTACATCCGCCTAAGGCGAACAACACAACATCTTAATATCAAAAAAACCTCTCTGTAAAGAAGCTTTTCGCGCTCTGTATCCTCCTACGCTCTGCTTCAGTGGACGAGCGGGAATTTCTTCGACCTACTCCGTAAGGTACTTTCAATCAAAATACATTTTGATCTCAGTAATGTTCAGGATAAACTTCTCGTCCCTCATTACCAAGTTTAAACCTCTGTAAAACAAAAGAGCCTCAACCTAAATTGAGACTTTTTTGCGGTCTGGACGGGACTCGAACC
>JBCCOJ010000216.1:0-5669 GCA_039025415.1 Bacteroidota bacterium
ATTTATTGCAATAATAAATACGGCGCTTAGGACCAAGCCAACAATAAATAATTTATTTGTAATGTCTTGATCATTTTTCATTGTTTCCATATATGTTTGGTATTAGATTTTTTGACTTTTAAAAAACCTTGAGTCGCAGAAACTCAAGGTTTTTACCTTCCCTAAATGAATAGAGCCAACTTGAATAGATTGTCTAATAGCTCTTGTCAAATGTCAAACTAAAGTTTAATTTATACAATACGTAGTTCTACGTATTTTTAAGCATTTTATTTTTAATATATTGAAAATGAGCTATATGAAAATTTAGCACTATCCAATTTTAACATGCATAGGTGCTGTTTTGAAAAACCATAAAAAGGGAAACCTGAATTAGAAAGTTCCAATCCAGGTTTAGAAATAATTCTCCCTAAAG
Source organism: Bacteroidota bacterium (assembly GCA_039025415.1). Taxonomy (GTDB): domain Bacteria; phylum Bacteroidota; class Bacteroidia; order Flavobacteriales; family Flavobacteriaceae; genus Psychroserpens. The sequence continues at coordinate 413 of JBCCOJ010000216.1, forward strand.
AATTAATAGCTACACAAATATCAAACTATTAAATTTAGAAGTCAATACGTAGTTCTACGTATATTTTAGTAAATAGTCTTCGTATTCTTTTGCAAATATGACCATACTTTGTCTCTTAGAGGAGAGCTTTAGCTTACTTCGAATATTACTTTTATGCTTTTCTATTGTTCTATCAGAACTAAATAGCACCTGAGAAATTTCCTTTGCAGTCTTATTTTCCAGAACAAGCTTTAAGACTTTTATCTCGGTTTGGGTTAGTAATTTTAATTCCTCGGGTATTTTCTTTTTATCTATAAATTTAAGTAACTCAGGACTGAAATAACTGAGACCGCTCATTACAGTTTCAATACAATCTTTTATTTCCTCGATGGCGAATTCCTTTAAGATATAGCCATGAATATTATCTATAGCTATTGCTTCATTATAGATTTTTTCTGTCTTTTCAAATGTGATAATGATAACCTTGGTCAATAAATTTTGCTCAAAGCATTTTCTTGCAACTTCCAACCCCGATAGATAAGGCATTTGTATATCTAAAATTGCAATTTCTGGTTGATACGCTTTTATTTTATCAAAAGCCTCTTTGCCATTTTTGGCTTTTGCCGCAATTTCAAATCCATTTTCAATTAGAAAATCATTGAGGCCTTTAAGGACTAGGGGGTGGTCGTCTGCGATGACGATTTTAATGGGCATAGGTATATAATCTGAGGGATAATAAAATAAAGATAGTTAGAAAAAATAAGAATAAGTAGTGGCTGTAACTATCTATTTTGGTTCTTAATTAGCATTGTGGATAATAGGAAAAAACAAAAAGTTCAGTATATAAGCGACACTATTTTATAATTTTAAATAGAGATATTTCTTTTCGTAGTCAATTATTGCCTTAGATTTTTTTAATATGTCAGCCCCAATAATCCCGTCAACTGGTTTAGAATTATGGCTAGTTAGCGCTGTATTTACATGAGTTAGATTAAATAAGATAAGAGCCACTTTTTCTCTTTTCCATTTGCCAATTTCTAAATTATTTTTCTTGGAAATTTTTGTTAACATATCGGTTGCGCCGGCACCAGCTGCCTTTATTGAAGATTCATTTGCAGTAAGTTTAAAAGTTTCAATAGCTTCGAAACCCACACATGAGGTAGATGCACCAGTATCCAAAATAAATAAACCTTTCACACCATTTATAGTCGCTTTAATTTCAAAGTGATTTGTCTTGGTCAATTTAAGCTTGACCTTAGTATATCCTCGTTCTAAAAGAAAGTTTTGAAGGGCTGCATCCATTTTAAAAAATTTAAGCAAATATATGCTTATAATCAATATACCTTTAGTCCTTGATTATTGGCGTAACAAAGATTATCGATTATATAATCTAATATTCGAACAGTGCCTTTCAAATTCGAAGGTAGAAGAATGTCAAATACCTGCAGTCGAATTAAAAAACGGGCTAAAACAATTAGCTTTGTGCTATGGTAATAACAGACACACACACACATTTATATAGCGAGGCTTTTGAAGGTGACAGAGAAGCTATGATAGATAGGGCATTAAAGGAAAACGTAAAACGCTTTTTTGTTCCCGCGATAGATTCCACCTACACTGAATCCATGTTAAAGCTTCAAAATGACTATCCTGAAAATGTTTTTTTGATGATGGGCTTACACCCGACACATGTAAAAGGCAACTATAAGGAAGAGCTAAATCATGTCTCTATCATGTTAAAAAAGCATAAATTCTACGCTGTAGGAGAAATAGGGATTGACTTATATTGGGATAAAAGCACGTTGCAGATTCAACAGGAAGCCTTTAGAACCCAAATTAGATTAGCAAAGCAATATAGTCTTCCTGTAGTAATACATTGCAGAGATGCTTTTGACCAAGTCTTCGAAGTCTTAGACGAAATGAAAGATGAAAGGCTTTATGGAATTTTTCATTGTTTCACCGGGGATTTTGAGCAGGCAAAACGAGCAATCGATTTAAATATGAAACTCGGCATTGGTGGAGTGGTTACATTTAAAAATGGAAAGATTGACCAATTTATCAATCAGATTGCCCTAGAGCATATCGTTCTTGAAACAGATTCACCTTATTTGGCGCCAAAACCGTATCGAGGGAAAAGAAATGAAAGTGCTTATATTTCAAAAGTGCTAGAGAAGATGTCAGAGCTATATAATCTACCTCAAAAAGACATAGCTGAAATCACAACAAATAACTCCAAAACGATTTTTAACATTTGATATGGCAGACTCTAGACCAAAAATTCTCTTGATTTACACGGGTGGAACCATTGGTATGATTAAAGACCCAAAAAGTACCGCCCTTAAAGCTTTTGATTTTAAAAATCTATTACAGAAAATCCCTGAACTGGAACTACTGGATTGTGATATTGAAACGGTTTCACTAAATAATCCAATCGACTCCAGTAATATGGAACCTCAATACTGGGTAGAAATTGCCGAAATTATTGAACAAAATTATTCAGAGTTTCAAGGTTTTGTCATTCTACACGGTAGTGATACTATGAGTTATTCGGCTGCAGCCTTGAGTTTTATGTTGGAAAATTTGGCGAAGCCAGTTATTTTAACAGGGTCTCAATTACCCATTGGAGATTTACGAACAGATGCCAAGGAAAACTTAATCACTTCAATTCAAATGGCTTCTTTGCAGATTAAAGGACGGCCATTAATTCGTGAAGTCGGTCTTTATTTTGAGTACAAGCTATACCGCGGCAACAGGACTACCAAAATCAATACTGAACATTTTGAAGCGTTTACATCTCTAAACTACCCGATTTTAGCAGAATCTGGAGTAAACCTTTCAGTTAATCATAATGCACTTTACCAACCCAATACCAGAAAGAAATTGACCGTTCATAAGCAATTGTGCTCTGATGTGTTATTGGTTAAACTATTTCCTGGTATTTCAGAAGACATACTAAAACTAATCTTTCAATTAGATACTGTAAAGGGCTATATCATTGAAACTTTTGGCTCGGGGAATACAATGACTAAAGATTGGTTTATTAACTTTTTGAAAGCAACCATTAAAAAGGGCATACCTATTATTAATGTTACACAATGCAATGGAGGCAGTGTTGCGATGGGTAAATACGAAACTAGTACGAGATTGAAGTCTATTGGGGTTATTTCTGGAAAGGATATCACCACTGAATCGGCCTTGGCAAAAATGATGTATATGTTGGGCGAAAAAGTTTCTGCGAAAACCTTTAAGACGATATTTGAGACTTCAATTCGAGGAGAAATGGCTTAATTGGTTTTTTAACCTTGATTATGCAAGGCTGAGGAATTGCGAATCGCCATTTTGATAATTAAGGTTTACATCTTGAATGGAATTTCATAAATGACAATAATCTATCCGTAATTTTTTATAATGATAATGGAAATTGTATTTTTGCCATCCCAAAATTAGAGAGGTGGCCGAGTGGTCGAAGGCGCACGCCTGGAAAGTGTGTATACTCCAAAAGGGTATCGAGGGTTCGAATCCCTTCCTCTCTGCTTAATGCGCAGACCTATTGTATGAAAATGCAATAGGTTTTTGCAGTTTTGGAGCCGTTGAGAGTGAAATTCTTATAAGGAAACAAAAATGTAAAAACCCAATCGCCAATGCGATTGATTGGTTTGCATTTTCAGGTGCGGAGTTTCTAGGATATCTAATCCCTTCCTCTCTGCGAAAGCAAATCCTGTGCACGAAGTGCATGGGATTTTTTATTGTGGGTTTTGCAAAGCAACGCTTTGGCGCAAACCCACAATAAAAAATCCTGAAGAGCGACGTTAGGAGCGAAAGGATTTGTATGCTCGCTCAAGATTTCTTTCCGGGAACAGCGCAGCTAATCCCAACATTACAACCATACCTTAAACTCAAAGCCACAATAAAAAATCCCGATGAGCGACCTAAGGAGCGTAGGGATTTGTGTGTTCGTCCCAGATACCAATTAGGGAACAGTGCGGCTAATCCCGATGTTTCAACCAAAGCAAAAGCGTAAACGACTCAAAAAAAAGGATAATTAGCTCCTTAAAGAGATTTGGGACGGGTTATTACAATTAGGACTCAGCAAAATCGAATTAGTTAAGTTCAAAAATTTTCTCTATTGCAAAAGCTGATGCTTATTTGAAAAGGCTTTTTTCTGACTGAAAACGGCATGGTACTATAGTTCAACGAGAAAATCATACCTTTTATCCTAAATCATTATAATTCCTAATGGATTTAAAGGATTTTTCGTGTATCTCTTAAATATTCCAAAACATTTTATTTAAATTCGTCGCTCACAAATGCGAAAAAGTTAATTACAAATTAGCCTCCTTTCGCATTTATTTTCGGTAATAATTTTTTTTTATCTTTAAACACTTTAACTAATAAAATTAAGATCAAGAACGATGAAAAGACTATTTTCAATCTTAGCCATAGCAACCATGATGGCTTTCAGTACTGTAAATGCTAGCACAAACGCTAATGCAGTAAAATTGTCAGCTACTACTGCTGTTGCAGCAACATTTCAAGATTCAGATGAGGCTCCTGCCGAGGAAGCTGAATTATCATTTACACAGAAAGTAAAACAACGATTTATTGAAGGTGGCCCTTTTTTCATGGGTATCGTTCTTCTTTGTTTGATTTTAGGTCTTGCAATCGCAATAGAAAGAATAATTTATTTAAATCTTGCCACAACCAATACTAAGAAATTGACCCAAAACGTGGAAGACGCCCTTAATTCTGGCGGAGTAGAATCAGCTAAAGAGGTTTGTAGAAATACTAAAGGTCCTGTTGCTTCTATTTTTTACCAAGGTTTGGATAGAGCAGATGAGGATATCGATGCTGCCGAAAAAGCTATTGTAGCTTACGGTGGTGTACAAATGGGGCAATTAGAAAAGAATGTATCATGGATTTCCTTATTTATAGCCTTGGCACCAATGCTTGGTTTCATGGGTACTGTATTAGGTATGATTGATGCTTTTGATAAAATTGAGGCCGCAGGTGATATGAACCCTTCCCTAGTTGCCGGTGGTATTAAGGTAGCACTTTTAACTACGGTATTCGGTTTGATAGTAGCTATTATACTTCAAATATTTTACAATTACATTATTGCAAAAATTGACAGCATTGTTAATGATATGGAAGATGCTTCCATCACATTAATGGATTTATTGGTAAGACATAAGAAGTAATTTTAAACTAATTATTAAATCATATTTATATGAATATTCAAAAAATAATTAAAATTATAGCTCTTGTCATTGGTCTTATC
>JBCCOJ010000217.1:0-5639 GCA_039025415.1 Bacteroidota bacterium
AAATGAAAAAAATCCCTAATAAGAATTTAAATTATAACAATTATGGAAAGGTCATTGATCATCATGTCCAACCACTTCGACAAGAAAGGTTAAAAAATAAAAAGAAAATAATTGAAATCTGTCATACTGGGAAGTTCCTCATAGTACTTGGTGGTGACCACGAAATTCATGAAGTTCGTGAAAAGCCTGACTTTATTATTAAATCTCCAAATTTAACATTCGGTTTAGAGCATCAAATTATTGTTGATGATAAGGCAAAAGAAAGAGAAGGATTTTTTCAAGGAATTTTTGATCGTGCCGAATCCATCTTACAGAAAGATTCAGATCTTCCCAATTTCCTAGCAAATTGCTATTTAAAACCATATGTGAATTTTAAAATAAATCATAAACCAGAACTAATCGATATCATTTGCCAAGTGGTAAAAGAGTATGTTCAAAATGAAATTATAATCGAAAATCCAATTATAGAGAGAATAGGGAAAATGCGACACAGCCAAATTAATGTTAATGTGAATCTGGGTGCTTGGTGGCAGCAATACCTTACTCATGATTTATTAACTCAGGCTATCAAACGCAAAGAAGAAAAAATAACGCTTTATAAAAACAATACTATTTCTTGCCAGTGGTTATTGCTAGTTATTGGAAGTACAGGCGAAAGTTCATATGTAATTGAAGATATGGAAGATTATAAAATTGAATCCCTTTTTGACAAGATTTACGTTATGGAAGATTTAAGCGCAAATGTTTACGAAGTTAAATAAACACTTTAGTCAACAACAAGTATCATTGATGCGGCAGATGATTAGGACAAGGAAATTCTTACTTTTAGCAAAAGATAATTTCACCTGAATCATCCTGCGGACAATTCCGCACAAACCGAAAACAAACACGTTCAGACCAATCCCAAAAACCAATCCATGAAAGTAATCGGAATTATTATAATTGGACTTATAATGTTCTCTTGTCAATCAAAAAAATCAACATCAAATTCAGAGTCTCAATATTTCACAGACTCGATTTACAGCAAATCCCTGAATGAATATCGTAAACATAATGTCTACCTACCTAAAAGGTTTGACAAAACAAAAAACTATCCAATTATATACACTACTGATGGCAATGAAATTAAGGAATATAGTTTTTATCAAGAAACCTTGGATTCATTAATTGAGAATAATATTATTAAACCGACAATTTTGATTAATAGCTATTCCAACAAAAAAATTGCCGATAGTAGTGGAACAAAAGGAAACGGCGACAAACTGTATTTAGCATATCGATATTTCGAATACGTTAACGGATATCATGCAGATACTCATAACCCAATTCTTGCCAACCGGTTTGAAAACCATATGAAATACTTTAATGATGAACTGATAGCTTCAGTTGAAAAAAAGTTCAACCAAAAACTAACAAGAGAAAATAGATATTTTTATGGTGTTTCCAATGGAGCTGGTTTTGGTATGCATTTACTAAATAGTCATCCAGAAACAATTGGAACCTACCTTTGTTTTTCAACATTTGGTGGAGATATTCAAAATAATACTTGGCAGAACAATGTCAATTATCCAAAACTGTATTTAGAATATGGAAGTGATGAACCCTCATTTCTTAAAGAAGATGCAGAGTTCTTGAAAATAAAATTTAAAGAATTGGATTTATTCGCAAATATTAATGAATTTGATGGTGGACACGACTATAAAAAATGGAATGGAAAATTTATTGAAATCATTAGTAAAGAATTAGAAGTTGAATAAAAACAGCTCGCCAAAATGGTTAACTGTAATTTTGGCGTATTCGAACAATTCCAAATGTGCACTGAATTCCTAAATGACGTTCTAAACTGAAAATTAACCCAAATAAACCCTAGAACTCCGTTTATATGAGACCCTCACCTAAAACCATGAAAAACCCTATTGCCTTAATTTTGTTTTTGGCGCTAGTTTGTCAAACAAGTGTCTCACAAAATGACGAATTATTCAAACGACTGCGCGTAATTCATAACAGCGGAACGACATTTTATAATGTTGACGGAATCGATTTTACCAGTCAGAATTTGTCTTCAGAATTCAACGAAAAAAATCTTAAAAAGGCTTATAGGAAAAACAAAATCAAAAAAAAGGAGCTAAAGGTAACTGATAAAAAATTGCGATTCGATAATTATAAAGTTATCAAACGAGAACAATTTGATAACAATTTAGTCTTTGTTAGTGTCAACTACTTTGTTAAAAACAAAGACAATCGAATTTCCGTTTTTTGGTTTGGTTATTATGAGAAAGATAACCCCGAATTTGAGAGAAACATGATTACATTAATCTTAGATGATAAAATTCCCAAAAGTTGTTTTAACTCTTTAAAAACCGACAACGTTGATTTTGCAGGCCGAGAAATTAAATTAGGAGGTAATTGCAATTGGATGAATATCAATAACATTCAATGCCCATACTATGGGCAAATGAATTGGTCCGTTCATAAAACAAAAGAAAGTGCTGATTTATCAATACAAAATCAGCTTAAGGCCGCCAAAATAAAAAATGGCGGAAAAGTAATTTCAGAAGAAACGGTTGACATAGAATTTGAAGGAACAGAAACAAAGGCCAAAAAGGTGATATACGACTTTACTGGAATAACTTCTGTTTTGGCAAGTATGTCTGGAGGAAAAACATTGACCATTTATTATGTCGCAACTCAAATTAGAGACAATTATGTGAGTTGCATATTAAGCTTTTGGAATAATGACAAAATAAACCCAAGCGGCTTAGCGCCATTGCTGGAGGAAGTAATGAAACTAAAGATATAACTAACGGGGGTATCTTGTTTTACAAGGTGCTAGTAAAACGCACCCGTCCTGAATGAAGGCCATTTAGTCTTTAAGCCCTATTTACAAAAAATGACATTGACTTGATGGACAAATTGTAACATTTGGAATAATCTAACAACTAATCCAATAAGAACTATGTTGCATAAAAAATGGAAAGCCTTACTGAAAATACCGCAATTCTAAAGAATTCCAAAGAACAAGAGCTGTTATATCTTAACGACAATAAGATTGCAAATACGGCAGGTCAAACACTTGGCCATTTTAAAAACGACACTCTTTTTAACTTGAATAATCAAGAAATCGGTCGTATTTCGGGCACTGAATTACAGAATCTCCAAGGTCAGGTTTTAGGTAAAATTGAAAACAACAACCTATTAAACCTGAATGGACAGCCTATAATGACTGTGGAAGGAAAAAGTGAAACTTCAAAAGCTAAAATTGGATTAGCCTTCTTTTTCTTTTTGCAATGATGATGGCGTTGAAAAATTTAATAAAAAGCTACTACGACAATACCCTTAGTAATTCGATATAATCCCTAGCAATTAAAAGTCAAAAATAAACTCATTCCTAAAAATCCAACACAATACCCAAACTTGGTATGATTTGTCCTTGGTCAATTTCTATTTCCGTAAGGCTTCTTGGGTCTTGGACCTGCCCATTGGTATCTCTCGCCAATCCAAATTGCGGTGGCTGTGGATTGTTCTGGGCTAATACGTTTTGGGCCTCAATGAACAAATTGAAAGAGAAGTTTTCGAAGTTCCACTTTTTATCAATTCTTAAATCGAACTGACTAAAAATATCCAAATTCTCCTCACCTAATCTCGTATAATCCAAAATCACTTCTGGGTAGGCTTGTAGGGTCGCTTCCTGATCCGTTGGCACGAATGGTGTTTCACCCGCAAAGCGATACCTAGCGCTTATTTCCCAATTGTTTTTTAGTTTATATCCGCCCGTAAAAGACACTAAATGCCTGCTGTCCCAAACCGAAGGTAAAAATACATCCCTATCAAAACCAGTGAATTCGCTGAAGAAATAGGTATAGGCGAAAATGCCGTAAAAGTTGTTCGTTAATTTTTGCTGAAATTGTAGTTCGAGGCCATAGCTTCTTCCCCTACCAACCGTTTCGACGTCCTCACTACCCAAAATCTCAAAATCAGCACCCTTGTTCGCCAGAGACACCCCGTCTAAAACGGATACTGGATAGTCTTCATAGCGTTTATAAAATCCTTCTAATGAAATTATGGATGAAGGGGAAAAATAATGCTGGAGACCTGCCACAAAATGGTCACTTTGGGTATAATCCACATCGGAATTGATTAAAACATTGTCATTATTTCTAAATCCTAAAATCGTGTAAGGCGGTAACTTGAAATACCTACCAACGGAGGCATTCAATCTCCAGTCTTCAGAAAATTCATAAGAAAGGGAGACTCTTGGGGAAAACGTAGAAAGTAGATTATCTTCATCAGTGAAGGTGTCATCATCAACTCTAAACCCAACCGACACATCCAATTTATCATTTAGGAAAGAACGCGTAAGATTGGTAAACAAACCATATTTCAGGAAGTCGATTTCAGTATTAAACTGATTATTTCCCAAAACATTCAAGGTGCTATTTTCATAGAATGAATATTGAAAATTTGACCCAACCTTCAGTTTCCAATCGCCATAAAATTTAGTGAGCTCATATCTAAGTTTTGTTTCACTTTCCAAAGCATCATTCTCAAATAAGACGCCACTTTCATTTTCAGGGTCTTCATAGCGTGTAAATTCATTGCGAAGGCTATTATTGCTCAAAGTGGTTTGCATAAAGCCGGTGCCGTCCTTTAGTCGGTTTTTCCAAGTAATACCAATGGCATTGGTGCGTTGATTTATGAACGGTGCTTGCTCTAACTGGGCTTGCTGCTCGGCATCGAAATCTTCGGGTGCCTCTACCGAAAAATCGTCTATGGAGCCAATTCCCAAAAGTGAAATGCTATTATAACTATCTATTTTATGGTCCACCTTAAATTGGTAATCCCAATAATTTGGACGAAAAGGCAGGCCAATGGCTTCAAAAAGAAATTGCAGATAGCTTCTTCTAACCGAAGCGATAAAGGTTGTTTTTGCATCTTCCTCTTTATTTTTTCTGAATAATGGGCCCTCAAGTGTTAGAGCGGCCTCGCTCGCGCTTACTCTAAAATTACCCGTAAAATCGCGAGAATTCCCCCGGCGCTGTTTGAATTGGAGAACACCGGATAATGGATTGTCATATTCGGCGCCAAAAGCAGAGGTTGACAGCGTAACATCACTTATAAATGATACGTTTACCATACCTACGGGACCACCGGCACTACCCTGGGTACTAAAATGATTAATATTGGGTATTTCCATGCCATCCAAATAATAAACCGTCTCGTTGGGTGCGCCACCTCGAATTATCAAATCATTACGAAATCCTCCAATAGACGGCGAAACACCAGGAAGCGTCTGTGCGACCTGCACAACATCATTGTTACTCCCAGGGTAAGTTGCAATTTCAACGGCCGATAAGGTTTGGGTCGAAAGCGGGGTTTCCCTCGGCCTGCTTATTTTGTCTTTATCGGTAATAATGACTTGGTCTAAAGTTACCGCAGATTCCTTAAGCACAAAATTATAGGCTTGGTTTCCTTTAGATTTTACAAGAATATTGAATTTAGTTTGCGTCTCGTAACCTAAGAAGCTCACAATCAAATTATAAGAACCTGGAGTAACGTTGGTAATTCTATAATTGCCATCAAAATCAGTTTGCGCTCCCTTTGTTGTGCCCTCTAAGATAACCGAAGCACCGGTGACAGGT
>JBCCOJ010000218.1:0-5619 GCA_039025415.1 Bacteroidota bacterium
AATGGAAGAAGTTCAGAAAAAAGGACAGTGGTGGGAAGAAAATTTTGAGGTTCACAGTACCGAGACCAGTGAACCAATTGTCGCTGATAATTGGTTTGCGGTTAGGCACACCATGGATACAACCCATAAGCCAAGCGGGCAAAGAAGCACTACGAGCGAGGTAGGGGTTTATCAGGTTCGTGACGGTAAAATCATTCAGGAGGAATTTTTCTACGATAGTCCAGGAGAATGATATCGAATCAACAAACGTTTTTGAATGCTTGCTCGCATTGCTAAAACCAATAAGAGGTCGAGCAAGTTTGTAAAAGTCGTGAGTTTGATTCCTTAATAATTTCTAATATTGATTTATGTCAGGTCGAGCGAAGTCGAGACCTATTCGGTATCCTCAAAATTGAGCTTCTTTTTTCTTAGCTCGAAATTTTGCCCTAAATAAACTTTTCTTACCATATCGTCACTGGCAAGTTCTTCGGGCTTTCCGGCTTTTAGGATGCTTCCCTCAAACATAAGGTAAGTACGGTCGGTAATGGCCAGGGTTTCCTGTACGTTATGATCGGTAATCAAAATACCGATATTTTTCTTGGTAAGTTGTGCGATGATGCGTTGGATGTCTTCAACAGCCACCGGGTCAACTCCTGCAAAGGGTCCATCTAGAAGGATGAAATCAGGGTCTGTGGCAAGGGCTCTGGCAATTTCTGTTCTTCTACGTTCGCCGCCCGATAACAAATCGCCACGGTTTTTTCTAATATGCCCAAGGCTGAATTCCTCAATAAGCGACTCCATTTTGGAACGCTGTTCTTTCTTGGACAATTTTGTCATTTGGAGAACGCTCAAAATATTATCTTCAATACTCAACTTTCTAAATACCGAAGCTTCCTGTGCCAAATAACCAATACCGTTCTGAGCGCGTTTATACATGGGGTATTTTGTAATATCGGTTCCTTCTAAGAAGATATTGCCACCATTGGGTTTAATCAAACCAACAATCATATAAAACGAAGTGGTTTTGCCTGCACCATTAGGGCCAAGTAAACCAACGATTTCGCCTTGTTTAACCTCTAGGGAAACATCCTTAACGACCTTCCGGCCGTTATAGGCTTTCATTAAGTGCTCTGCTCTTAGCTTTTTCATATTTATTGCCCGCGAAGGCGGGTACCGTTTCAATAAGTCTATTTTATTGTTTAATATCTAATTGAAACTTAAAAAGTATTTTCCGGTTACTTCCTTATTTATTAAAAGTTTAACCATTTTGGAAATAACATAGCCTATTTCGCTTCTATTTTCAGTATTCAGTATTCAGTATTCAGTATTCAGTATTCAGTATTCAGTATTCAGTATTCAGTATTCAGTATTCAGTATTCAGTGTTCACTATTCACTATTCAGTATGCAGTATCCCCACTAATTTTTCAGTATTCATTATCCATTATCCATTATCCATTATCCATTATTCACTATTCACTATTCACTACTCAACCACCAAACCTCAATCTTGGCTAACTCCATCACTTTTCTCAATGGCGTCCCAATATTCGTAGGCTTTTCGTAAATGAGGAATTACAATGGTGCCGCCTACAAGCGTCGCGATGCTTAAAGCTTCAACGACCTCTTCTTTATTTAGCCCTGCATCATGCGATGATTGTAAATGGTACTTTACGCAGTCGTCACATCTCAAAACCATTGATGCTACTAAACCTAGCAACTCTTTAGTTTTTTTATCCAAAGCCCCTTCAGCAAATGCGTTGGTGTCGAGATTAAAAATTCGTTTTATGATTTTATTGTTATCATTCAATATGGCCTCGTTCATTTTAGAACGATAAGCGTTAAACTCTTGTACTAATTCAGACATATATTTTTAAGCAGTTTTTTTGTTTTGATTTCGCACTACAATTTTTGATATATAAATACTCACTTGATAAAGTACCAAAATGGGTATAGCTACAATGACTTGGCTTGCGATATCAGGAGGTGTTATTATAGCAGACAATATCAATACGATTACTAAGGCGAACTTTCTATATTTCCTAAGAATTTGTGGGGTGACCAAACCTATTTTTGTTAAAAAGTAAATGAGTACCGGTAACTCAAAAATAAGACCAGAAGCTATGGAGCTTGAACGAATTAAGGCGATGTAAGAACTGATGTCAATTTCATTTGATATTTGATCACTCACTGAATAAGTTCCTAAGAAATTTATAGATAGGGGAACAACCACAAAATATCCAAATAGTACGCCCAAGAAAAAGAGGAATGAGGTAATAAAAATAAATCCACGGGAATACTTTCGTTCATTGTCATGAAGTCCCGGACTTATAAAGCTCCAAAGCTGATAAATCACGTAGGGAAATGCAATGATAAACCCCGCATAGATTGAGGTCCAAATATCTGCGGAAAATTGACCGCCCATCGTTCTATTCTGTATTCTAAATGGGAGTTCATCGGCACAAAAGTCGGTTTCCACGCCTATGAAATTTGCGGCTTTACATAAATATTTATAGGTAGGAAAATCCATGCTCTTAGGGCCAAAGATGATGACGTCAAAAATAAATTCGCTAAAAATAAAAGCTACTGAACCAGCGATGACGACTGCCAACACAATTCTGATAAGATGCCACCGTAAATCTTCGAGGTGGTCTAAAAAAGACATTTCAGCTTCTGCAGACTTTTTTTTGGCCATTAGATTATTCCCTCTTTAACTAAGTCTTGAAGATGTACAACCCCGGCATATTCTCCGTTCCCTTCTACTAAAAGTTGTGAAATACTAAATTTTTCCATCATCTCCTTGGCATCAACTGCCATAGCACTTCTGTCGATTAATTTTGGATTTCTACTCATGATATCAGCGGCGGTTAAATGTAGAAATTCGTCACTTTTTGATAGCATTCGTCTTAAGTCTCCGTCTGTGATTATACCCACTACTTTTTTATTTTCAACGACCGCAGTGACACCGAGCATTTTTTCTGAAATTTCAACGATAACATCCTTTACCTTGGTTTTAGGATTTACCTGTGGTTTTTCATTTTGGGATGACAAATCCCTTACCCTTAGGTACAACCGTTTCCCCAGCGCTCCTCCTGGGTGATACTTTGCAAAATCTTGGCTTGAGAAGCCTCTTTGTTCCAACAAGCAAATAGCCAGAGCGTCACCCATAACCAATTGGGCTGTTGTACTGGTCGTTGGAGCTAGGTTATTGGGACATGCTTCTTTTTCAACATAGGTATTCAATAGGTAATCTGAATGCTTAGCTAAAAAGGATTGGTCATTCCCAGTTATGGCAATCATCTTGTTATTGGCATTTTTTATTAGTGGCACCAAAACTTTAATCTCTGGCGTATTGCCACTTTTTGAAATGCAAATCACCACGTCATCTTTGAGAATAAGGCCTAAATCCCCGTGTATGGCATCAGCCGCATGCATAAAAACAGCAGGAGTTCCAGTCGAGTTTAATGTTGCAACAATTTTATTGGCAATAATGGCACTTTTACCGATGCCGGTTATGATAACCCTTCCCTTGGAATTAAGAATCAAGGAAACGGCCATTGCAAAATCTTCATTGAGTAAATTCCCCAAATGGGCAATGGCATCTCGTTCTAAGGCTATGGTTTTTTTTGCAGTGGCAATAATTGAATCTGCAATCTTCAAATTTAAAGGTATTATGGATTTGATGGGTTTAAAGAAATTCCTATCTTTAAAATGCAAATGTAGATAAAATACCAATAGGGACTAATGAGTGTAAAAGAAATTGATATTCATTCAGCGTTAAAAAAATACTTTGGTTTTACGAATTTCAAAGGCCTTCAAGAAAGCGTAATCAAAAGTGTTATTTCAGGAGAAAATGTTTTCGTAATAATGCCAACTGGGGGTGGGAAATCACTCTGCTACCAGTTACCCGCTTTAATCAAGGATGGTACCGCCATTGTTGTTTCGCCTTTGATAGCTTTAATGAAAAATCAAGTAGATGCTATTCGGGGAGTTTCAGATCAAGATGGTGTTGCCCATGTTTTGAATTCATCCCTAAACAAATCTGAAATCAAACAGGTAAAGGAAGATATTACCAATGGGATTACCAAATTACTTTACGTAGCACCAGAGTCCTTGACTAAGGAAGAAAACGTCGAGTTTTTACGAACGGTTAAAATCTCCTTTATGGCGGTAGATGAGGCCCACTGTATCAGTGAATGGGGGCATGACTTTAGACCCGAATACCGAAACCTTAGACATATCATCAAAAGAATTGGGGATGACATTCCCATAATCGGTTTAACCGCAACAGCTACGCCAAAAGTTCAAGAGGATATATTAAAGTCGTTGGATATTGCAGATGCTACCTGCTTTAAGGCATCCTTTAACAGACCAAATCTATATTACGAAATACGACCAAAGACAAAGAATGTCGATTCTGACGTCACCCGTTTTATCAAACAAAATGAAGGTAAATCGGGTATTGTATATTGTTTAAGCCGAAAGCGGGTAGAAGAACTCGCGCAGGTGCTACAGGTAAATGGCATAAAGGCCGTTCCTTACCACGCTGGGCTTGATCCAAAAACAAGGGTAAAGCACCAAGATATGTTTTTGATGGAAGATTGCGACGTAGTGGTGGCAACCATCGCTTTTGGGATGGGTATTGATAAGCCTGACGTTCGGTTTGTTATTCACCATGACATGCCTAAAAGTATTGAAAGTTATTATCAGGAAACCGGTCGGGCTGGTCGCGACGGTGGTGAGGGACACTGTTTAGCTTATTATGCCTACAAGGATATTGAGAAGTTAGAAAAGTTCATGTCTGGTAAGCCCGTGGCCGAACAGGAAATAGGCCAGGCACTCCTGCAGGAGGTTGTTGCTTTTGCCGAAAGTTCTATTTCAAGACGAAAGTTCATTCTTCATTATTTCGGTGAGGAATTTGATAATGAAACGGGAGAAGGGGGTGACATGGACGATAACGTTCGTAATCCTAAAAAACAGTTTGAGGCCAAAGATGAAGTATCCATACTTCTTAAAGCCGTTGATGAAACCAACGAAAAATATAAATCAAAAGACCTAGTTCAGGTGCTTCTTGGTAAAACCAACGCGATGATCAGTTCTCATAAAACTGATGCATCTCCTGTTTTTGGTATTGGGAAGCATAAGGACGATAGATTTTGGATGGCCCTAATAAGGCAAGTCTTGGTGGCTGGATATTTAAAAAAGGATATCGAAACTTACGGTGTTTTGCGTCTTTCGGAAGAAGGAAGGCAGTTTATAGAAAAGCCTAAGTCGTTTTTGATGGCAGAAGATCATGTTTTTGATGAAACAGATGATGATTCAATTATAACGGCTTCCAGTGGGGGCGGGGCATCAGCCGATGAAAATCTGATGAAGATGCTCAAGGATTTGAGAAAGCGAAATGCCAAAAAATTGGGTGTGCCTCCGTTTGTAATTTTTCAAGACCCCTCATTGGAGGATATGGCGGTAAAATATCCAATTACCTTAGACGAATTGAGCAACGTACATGGTGTTGGTGATGGTAAGGCCAAAAAGTACGGAAAGGATTTTGTAGAGCTAATCGCTGATTATGTAGAGGAAAATGACATTATGCGTCCGGATGATTTTGTGGTGAAGAGTACAGGGTCCAATTCTGCATTAAA
>JBCCOJ010000219.1:0-5616 GCA_039025415.1 Bacteroidota bacterium
ATAAATAATAAATCATTTTTTTAAAATCTTTATGTTGTGTACTATATTTTTTAATTTAAATTTTACAAAATATAGTCCAGGCATAAAATTTTCAATGTTTATATTTTTATACCTACTCTTCAAAAGAACTTTACCTGACATATCATAAATCTCAACTTCCATTTGATTATCAAAATTTTCAATATTTATGACAAAGCTTGAATGGACTGGATTCGGTGATATTGATATTGACTTATGATTTGTTTTTGTCGTAATTAAAATCTCTGAACAATCTGTTGTTGTTCCAGAATTTGTTTCTAATGTTTCACCTGGAGTTAAATCCCTATTTGAAAAAGCTGGGTAATCATTATCATATTTTATAGCTCGAAAAGTTAAATTTGAAGATAGATTTACATCCCCCTGATTAAATGATACTCCCGTGTCTGAATCCAGTGGGACTATATAATTCCAAACAATATCGTTTTGCGGATTTATTTCAAAGATATTGCCTCCTTGAGATTGACATAACAATATGTTTCCATTGGGTAATTGTTGCGCATTACTCATAATCGCAGAATAAAAATTTGTATTTTCTATTGGAGGGTTTGAAGGATAATTAAAAAAAATTGAGTCTGGTCCAAAAGGCATATTATCCGAATAACTATAAACACCAGATGGATTTATTGGAAGATTTATAATTTTAACTTCCGAATATGAAGGGATTCTTCCAAAACCATTATTAAAAATCATCATTTTACCTGCATTTGGCATTCCTGGGGGAATTATATATGGTGTGTGTTGACCATATAGCTCTCTATTAGTGTCATCACCAAGATTGTAACTTTTTGGATTTCCCCATCTATATAAAAAGTCTCCACCATGATTATAAATACCACCTGTATTGCTCGCAGCTTCCTCAATCGTCGTTGAATGGTCAATTACCCAAACCTCACTTAGTTTACGCGAGCTCAAGACAATCTGATCCAATGATTCCGAATATTGTATCGAATTAATGTGTAGCCAATTCTTATTCGGGTCGAAATCATTTAAAAAATTTATGTCTAATTTACGAGGATTGCTCATTATTTCGCCGAAGTTCGCCTTAGTTATATCGAAATCTTGGATAAAATGATCTTTTATATTCCATTCCCATTTGATGTTACCTGAGTTTAGACCAACTGGCTCTATCTCTATTATTTTTTCGTTATATAAAATATTTTCTGGAAGAGTAGATGGGTCTCTTCCAAGAGATATTGATTCCTGAGCATCCATAACAGATGCAGCTAGAATTAAAACGTTGCCATTAGAAATTGGATAAACGTCATGATGTTGCCTGAAAGTATCTTCGTTATATTCGAAAGACCAAATTAAATCTCCATCCCAATTGAATTTTTCGATAATACCACCGACACCACCCAGCACTATTTGACTATCTGGATTATCCATTTCGCCCGCCCTTAATATATCACCGTTCGGTAGTAAGTAGACTGAGTTACCGGGTAAATAATCACTTTCCCATTCACGTATTAATTGACCGCAATTGTTTATAAGGAAGACCTTTTTATGAATCGTAAACAGCGTGTACGCATCATAGGCTTCATCTGTTAAATGAATAGTGCCTACTGTATTCTGTGAATAAAGTAATAAATGACTAGAAACAAATGTAATTAAGTATTTGAATATAGTAAAATAGTATGTTTGAAATAATCTCAATTGTAAAGTTTTATCGATTATAATGTTTATCCAGAATTAGAAAAATAAGGTCAATACCTTTTAGCGATTATTTTAAGCTTTTTATCGAATCTCGATTTAAAGACCTACTATGTCTAAATTATTAATATAAATTTAATCGAAATATTAATTTAAAACTAAAAACATGAAAAAAATTACAATCAGTATTATGGCGGTCTTTGCCATGATGTCTTTTAGTTATGCCCAATTTACATTTCCTGTGATAGCAGGTCCCGAAAGCGTTACTGCGGGAACAGGTGTTACCTTGAGCATAAATGATATGGCAAATACTGCTGCTGTTCCTGCTGGTCAGTATGGCTCTTTTACCATAACAGTCGATTGGGTCGCGGCATCAGGAGGACCTTGGTCTGCTGAAGCCGAAATTCAAGTCACAACCTCAGCTGGCGTAGCAGATGTTGATCCACCAACCTCAGGGGGTGCATTCAATGGAACTGCAACTTCATTGACATTTGAAAGTGGTTTGGCTGGTATTTATGATCCATCTGTGGATGGAACTATACAATTAGACTTAGGCCAGTCATATAGTGGTTCTACCGCAGATTGGTCAAATATATCCATAACCCTAAATCCATTTGTCGCTCCACCGCCTCCGACAACCGACGCTACTTTTAACATAAATGGTTGCCTAGATTCAGAAACATTCAATACTGCTTATGATGTAAATGCTCAACCTTTTTATTGGATTGAACTTGTCTATGATGGTGGCTGTTTTCAGATTAATTTAGATACAGCTGGCGGGGATTTTGATACCGAAATAGGCTTATATAATACAGATGGCTTTTTAATTGGTTCAAACGATGATGACGATTCATTACCAAATAATTTAAGTCTTTTGACCCTCGACGGATTGTCAGCTGGAACTTACTATATAGTTGCAGGTACATTTAACACGGAATTCGGAGCTAATAATTTTGACGTCTCCACAACCAATACTACAAGAACAGGTAATCTTTTTATAAATGCAAGTACGCCTTCTGACGAAACAGCCGATTTTAATAATTTACAATTTCCATTTGAGGCTACTGTAGAACAAGGTATGACAGCCTCAGTATTCGCTCAAATTTTCGAACCTGGTATAACGGAGCCAGCAGGACAAGGAGCTGGAATTGAAGCGTGGATTGGCGTAAGTGAAACTGATGCAACAACTACTGCAGATTTTACTTCGTCTGATTGGACTTGGATTCCTGCTACTTACAATACAGACAATGGTAATAATGATGAATATCAAGCCCAAATAGGTCTTGGATTAGATATTGGCACCTATTTTTATGTAAGCAGATTTTCTATTCAAGGTGGCCCATTTACTTACGGGGGAATAAATCCTGGTGGGTCAGATGGTAATTCTTGGGATGGTATGAATTTTGTTTCTGGAGAATTAACCGTTGTAGAAGCATCACCTCCAGCAAACGACGAATGTGAAGATGCAATTGCTTTAACCATTAATTCTGATTTGTCATGTGAATCCGTTACGTCCGGAAGTACAGTAGCGGCTACAGCTTCCTCTCAAGAAGATGATGTTACAGGCACACCTGATAACGATGTTTGGTTTTCTTTCACCGCAGACAGTGAGAATTTAATTATTTCTCTTATAAATATTACTGCGGTTATAGGCACGTCAACGGATATGGGTATGGGCGTTTACGATTTGACTGGCGGATGTTCAGGACTAGTACTGGTAGATGATAGTGATCCGAACACACTAAGTCTTTCAGGGCTCACAATAGGCAATGATTACGTTTTACGAGTATATGGTTGGAGTGGGACAACATCAGCACAAACCGTGTTTGATGTATGTGTAAGAACGACTCCAGCGCCTCCAGCAAACGATGAATGTCAGGATGCGATAGCTCTTACAGTGAATGAAGAACCAGATTTAAACTGTGCAGTAGTAACGGCTGGTACGACGGTTTCTGCCACAGCTTCCGTTCAGGATGATGATGTTACAGGAACACCGAATAACGACGTTTGGTATACATTCGTAGCCTCAGCAGTTGAGCATAGAATACAATTGCTTAATGTGACGGCTATAATTGGAACATCCACCGACATGGGAATGGGAGTATATGATCTTACAGGAGGTTGTGATGGTCTAGTTTTAGTAGATGATAGCGACCCTAATACATTGAATCTATCTGACTTAGTAGTAGGTAACACCTATTCACTTCGAATTTACGGCTGGTCATCAAGTGTGTCGTTTACTGCTCAAGCAAATTTCGATATTTGTATTTCAACGCCATGTACTGCGGATGCTGGTTCTTTGAATGCTAATTCAGACACAGTTCAATTAGTTGGTGCGGATGTCACAATTAGCGCTACAGAGGATGACTCCCCAGTAGTGCCAACTAATTATGAAACATCCTACGTACTAACATCTGGACCCGATTTAGTTATAGAAGCTGTTAGTGCTATGCCAAGTTTTGATGTTGATAGTGCTGGTGATTATACAATTCACACCCTTGTTGCAGAAACTACAGATAATACCGACCCTGATTTTCTTGATTTGAGTGTTGTTAATTTTGGAAGTACTGAAGCTGCTGATGTTCTTAATATTGTCACAACAAACGACATTTGCGCTTCTTTAGATGTTACCGGTGCTCCCGTTACAGTTGAAATGTGTAATGCTGATGCTGGATCTTTAACAGCAGATTCAGCAACTGCTATTTTGTCAAACGGAACGGCTACCTTAACAGCGACAGAAAATGTGGCTCCAACAGTTCCTACAGATTATGAAATAACTTATGTTCTTACGTCTGGAGCCAATCTGGTAATCGAAGCGGTTAGTGATATGCCAAGTTTTGAAGTAGACTCACCAGGAGATTTTAGAATCCATACTTTGGTAGCTGAAACATCTAACAGCGGTAATCCTAGCTTTTTGGATTTATCTGTTGTAAATTTTGGTGTCAATGAAGCTCAAGACGTTTTAGATATTGTTACCACAAATGAATTATGCGCTGCATTGGATACAGCTGGTGCATTAATTACAGTTGAGGATTGTACTGCTCTGGCAGGAACATTGATTGCCGATTTAGACACTGTCCAACTTGCAGGAGCTGATGTTGTGATAAGTGCTACCGAAGATACAGCACCAACAGTCCCGGCAGATTACGATGTGTCCTATGTATTGACATCTGGAACTGATTTGGTGATTGAGGCTGTTAATAGCATGGCAATGTTTACTGTAGATGCGGCAGGTGATTACAGAATACACACTTTAGTGGCAGAAACCACAGATAATGCAAGTCCTGATTTTCTTGATTTGGGTGTTGTTGTCTTTGGAACCACCGAAGCGGCTGATGTTTTAGGAACTATTAACGACAATTCTATATGTGCAGCTCTAGATGTGAATGGTGCTCCTGTAACCGTTGAAACCTGTTCAGCCGATGCTGGTACATTGACTGCAGATGTTGCAACGGTACAATTGTCAGGTGCCGATGTTGCTATCTCTGCAACAGAGGACACTGCGCCAACGGTTCCTGCAAATTACGATGTGCTCTACGTGTTGACCATGGGCACGGATTTGACCATCATGGGCACGAACGCGACTCCTGATTTCACGGTCACGGCTGCCGGTGATTACACCATCCATACGCTTGTTGCCGAACTGGACGATACAGATGACCCAAATTATGTGGATTTGGGTGCATTGGTCACCGTAGGCACAACGACCGGGGTCGACGTGGTCACTGCCATAACCGATAATGGGCTTTGTGCTGACTTACTGGTCATGGGTGCTGAGATTACTGTTGAGGCCTGTGGTGCTGATGCCGGTACATTGACCGCAGACTTTACACCAGTCCAATTGTCAGGTGCCGATGTTGCCATCTCTGCAACAGAGGACACTGCACCAACGGTTCCTGCGGATTACGATGTGCTCTACGTGTTGAC
>JBCCOJ010000220.1:0-5610 GCA_039025415.1 Bacteroidota bacterium
AATCAAAAAGATTTGTTTCGAGAATATTTCAGAAGATGGACCATTCAATATTTCATTTAGATTTGAGATTATAGCCACATCATCAACATATATAATAAAACTCTATTTTTGCCGACAAATTTTTCACTCAAAAAAAATCAGGACTAATTGATGATATCATACCGCAAACAATTGGTTGTTTCGGATGATTTTAAATAATAAAAAACTAAGACATGAAATTTATAAAGGAATTTAAGGAGTTCGCTGTTAAGGGCAATATGATGGATATGGCCATAGGAATAATAATTGGCGCAGCATTCAATAAAGTAATAGACGTTTTGGTGAAAAAGGTATTCATGCCTCCATTATCGCTCATGACAGATGGCCTAAATTTTCAAAATAAAAAATACATTTTACGAGATGCAGTCACAGATTCGAATGGAACGATAACCGTTCAAGAAGTTGCCATAGAATATGGAATCCTATTTGAAACATTTTTGGATTTTGTTATCGTGGGTATGACAATATTTATTGTTGTTAAGGGAATGAATCGTTTAAAAGATAAGGCTCAGGACCCTAAGAATGAAGTCGTAAAAACACCTAAGGATATTGAATTATTGTCTAAAATGACCGGATTAATGCAGGAGCAGAATATACTATTGAGTAAGGCAGGGCGGAAGTAAAAATCAATAATTCAAAAGATAATTAGACAAACTTGCGGTAAAGAGTAAGGTCCAAAAAAAGGTTCTTAGCCAATTTCGATGAACCAATTGGTTAAGGGTGATTTTTGTGAAAGTGTTATTGCTAATTTCACCATGAAGTGGCACAAACTGAAAAAATGTAGATGCCCATAAAAGAATTACAATCAAAAATCCCAAAACATTAAAAACAGATTGCTCTTTGAATAAGAAATACGTGTAAAAGAGCAATTGCCCAACCATTAGGGGCATGACTATAACTGCAATTCGTAAGGTATAAGATTTGTGAAACCTATATAAATCTGCGGGTTTAAAAAATTTGAAACTTGGGTAAATTACGAGTTGAACTAACCAAATCAATATAACCAGACCAAAATCAAATAGCGTTCTCAAGAGCTCAATCGTCATTGGATTGGTCTTCTTGAGCATCTTCAATTTTTACCCAAAGTTGTTCTGAATTGAGATAAAAACTTCCTACGAAATCAAAATTACAGTCATTTGGCGCTATTATAGAAAGAAATGGTTTTTGGTTTTTGTCTCTATATAAGAAGTAGGTTTCGCCGATAATTGGCTCAAAACTGAATCTTGCGTTGTAAACAAGGTTATTGTATTCCAAGGATTCAATGACTTTTTCATATTCGGCTTTGAGTTCAAGGTATTTTGCCTTTATCTGTTTATTTGCCTTATTGACGTTTCTGCTTTTCCATGCATTAGTATCCTCAGTTTTTATTGCCGGGGCACCAACGTTACTGGCATAAGGTAAAACCGATGCGTTATATTGCTCTTTTTCCTCGTCATATGCAACTTGGTCAGGTTTTTTCTTTTTGTTCATGGCATTTCAAAATATTGACAAAGATAAAGCACCTAAAATTTTGGATACCGCTCGTTCCTTCTTAAAGTTTTGTTAACTTAGCAGCTGTTTAGAGTAACCAGCCAGTATGAATTTTTTTAAGAAGGTAGGCTTTGCTAACCTATTTATATTATTGCTCTGTGCGGCAATAATAATTGTAGCAGAATATTTATTCTTGACGGGCGATGAGATGCATGCCATCTTTATAGGCCTTTGGGCACCAACCTTGATGGGATTGGTAATTTTTATAAAACAGATAACAAATGGAAACTAACGATATAGTTTTTTGGTTTTCCGGTGTTGTTTCTATCTGTGTAATAATTTGGGCGATAGTAATTATACGCGCCTATAATAGGATTGATAGAAATAAATAGTTGGCTCAAAAGTGTTTTAAATCTACTATTTCCATATTAGATATAACTTCCCCTTACCTTATTAAGTTTTTGTAATTCTGAAAAAGAGATATCATTAAACTCTAAAATAACAACATTTGCCTTGCTATAATCTTGGTTTTTTGAATGTTTACTTTTATAACCAACACAAAATATTCCGGCAGCATTAGAAGCTTCAATGCCGTTTGTTGAATCCTCGATTACAAAGCATTCATCGGGTGAAAAGCCAGCAAGTTCTGCAGCTTTAATAAAAATCTCTGGATTTGGTTTAGAATTTTCCAAATCAGCCCCACTTACCTTGCCAGAAAAGTATTTATTTAAGTCAAATCGCTCAAAGATTTTATTGATATTCTCCATTGAAGCTGAAGAGGCCAAGACGAGCGACATGTTATTATTGTAATAATCCTTGATTAATTCCAATACCCCATGAAGCAGGTGTAAACTTTTATCGTTTTCAAATAATTCCTTGAAATAATCCCTTTTCAATTGAATCAAGGTTTGAGCACACAGCGGGAGATTAAAATAATCAACGATTTGTTGACATATGTTTTGAGTTGATTGACCTGTAAATGACTCGTAAAGTTCATTTGAAACTTCAATATTTACTTCATTAAACATTTGAAAATAGGCAGAACGATGGAGGTGTTCGGTATCTACAATAACCCCATCCATGTCAAATAAAGCGGCTTTAAACATCACATTAATTTAGTTAGGTGGTTGAAGATAAGATAATTTGGTATCTATAAATTAAATTTTTTTGAATAATAGTTAAGTGTCAAAAAAAGCCGATAACATAGAATTACTCGTTTTCCAGGTTTTTTATGAAGTCCAAACCTGATTATAGGATGGTTGGCATCACAATATCCTATTATTTCTGAGGTTTGCTGTTCACCTAAATTCTGTGTTTGACGTAGCTATTCTTATTGCCTGTAGCTTGATTGTTAATGTTTTGCAAATAAAATACTAAAATTGTAAGTACTTACCTTATAAAATAAGTTATACATCGAATAAATCATGCTTTTCATGGATATTTTATAATTCAGAATTATCTTTATTACTGAATATTAAGCCCTTACCCATGAAATCTACTAAACTACACCTTATTTTATTTTTATGCCTACAATGTATACTTTCTTACAGTATTAACTTCAATGATATTCAGGGAACAACGGATGACGAATTCGAAATCCAAAGAGTTAGATTGAACGTTACAACAACATCTGGAATGACTAGGCATCTTTTGCTAGCTTTTATCCCAAATAATCAAGCTACTGACGGTATAGACTACGGTTATGACGCTCCCTTATTTGATGACTTTCCAAATGATTGCAATTGGATAATTGAAGACCAAAGATTTGTCATAAATGGGGCTGCATCTTTTTCTGAAAACAAAGCCTACCCACTGGGACTTTTTTTGGAGCAAAGTGGAGAGGTGAGTTTTTCCCTATTCCAGCTTGAAAACTTTCATGCATCTATCCCGGTCTATATTTACGATTCTGAAACTAATATGCATCATTCAATTTCTGATACTGACTTTACAAAATCTATTAGCTCTGGGGTTTTTACCAACAGGTTTTACTTAACATTCACTAATATCACGTCAAATATGGTATTTGTTGATAATAATGGAACTTTAAATAAATTTAATGAATGCAATGGATTGGAAGAAATTTTGTACTTAAGTAATTCCAAAACCTTATTGTTCAAAAATATTGATGTTAATGAGATTGAGGAGATGCAGGTATTTAATTTGAATGGACAGTTGATTTCTGAACAGATGCTTTCTCTTTTAGGTAATGATGAACTCAATTTAAATCCATACAATCTTGGATCTGGTTATTATGTTTTAAGACTGTCTTATAAAGATAAAATACTAACAAAAAAGTTTCTAATTGGAGGGTAATTTGAGATTTGTGGATTAAAGTCCTATAAAGTTTTTGACTATTTTTGATAAAGAAATATAGAGAAAACACATGTCAAAAAACCAATTAGGAGTTAATACTATTTGCACACATATCGGGGAAATAAAAGATGAACAATTTAAAGGGGCTATCTCCCCAATTTATATGTCAACCTCTTATGAGTTTCATAATGTTGATATTAAACGATACCCTAGGTATTTTAACACCCCGAATCAAACCCATTTATCTAAAAAGATTGCAGCTTTAGAGCACACTGAATCTGCAATTATTTTTGGAAGTGGGATGGCTGCAATCAGTACGATGCTTTTGGCTTTCTTACAAAATGGAGACCACATAGTAGTCCAAAACACCCTCTATGGCGGCACAAGTAATTTTATTAGGGAAGAATTACCCAAATATGGTATTGATTATACATTTACCCAAGGGTATGCTATTGAGGATTTTGAATCCGCTTTAAAACATAATACCAAGGTTATCTACATAGAAACACCATCAAATCCTCTATTGACAGTCACTGATATTTCTGCTGTTGCCCAACTAGCGAAATCAAGGGGGATTATCTCCATGATAGACAACACATTCGCAAGCCCTATAAATCAGAATCCAGCTGATTTTGGTATCGACATTATAATGCACTCTGCCACCAAATATCTGGGAGGCCATAGTGACATTCTCGCGGGCGCGGTTGCGGCAACAGAAGAACACATTGACCGTATTTGGAATGTCGCGAAAAATCTCGGCGGTAGCCTAAGCGACATGACCGTTTGGATGCTTGAGCGCAGTATGAAGACACTGGCACTAAGAGTCAATGCTCAAAATGAAAATGCCCAGAACCTGTCAGAGTTTTTATTTGGCTTAGACGAAATTGAAAATGTTTTTTACCCAGGTCTTGAAACCCACCCCGAGCATCAATTGGCAAAGGAACAAATGAGAGGGTTTGGAGGCATGCTATCCTTTGAACTAATACCCAATATTGATGCCATGGAATTTCAAAACAAGTTGAAGCTAATTAAATCTTCAATGAGTTTGGCAGGTGTTGAAAGCACTATGATTTTACCTTCTGAAACATCTCATGCACTATTAACCCCAGAGCAGCGCGATGAAGTTGGCATTAAAGATGGCTTAATTCGCTTTTCTGTAGGAATTGAAGACTTTGAAGACCTAAAGCAGGATATTCAACAGGCATTAAAAACTGTCAAGACGATAGTGAATGCATAAAGTCTATACAGGTTCAGGTTCTTATGATTTTGAAGTGTTAATTTCTTCATATCCGAGTTTGGAGCCATTTGTTTTTTATGGAAAATCAAATAGACAAACAATTGATTTCAATGATGCAAAAGCCGTTAGGGCTTTAAATACTGCCTTACTTAAGCATAACTACGGGGTAAAATATTGGGAGTTTTCAGAAAAGAATCTTTGTCCGCCAATTTCTGGTCGTGTTCAGTACATTCATCTTTTGGCCGATTTATTAAAATCTTCAGGAATTAATGGCGATATCAAGATTTTGGATATTGGAACAGGAGCCTCGTGTATATATCCCATTCTAGGTAATAAGGAATACGGGTGGCGTTTCGTGGCTACTGAAATAGTAGAAAGCTCTTTGGATAGTGCTGAGCAAATTCTAAAGAAGAATAACTTGAGCTCCGTTATTGAACTTAAATTTCAATCAAATCCTGAATATATATTTAAAGACATAATCAAACCAGAAGATAAATTTTCCGCATCAATTTGCAATCCGCCGTTTTACAAAAGTGAAGCCGAGGCAAAAC
>JBCCOJ010000221.1:0-5608 GCA_039025415.1 Bacteroidota bacterium
ACCCCGATTCCCAATCGCCGCCGCCATATTTGCTAGTTGTATTGGCGTACATTCAACCTCACCTTGACCAATTGCATTTGAGACAATATAGGTTGAGCCCCAACGATTGTCTCCGTAGGCTCGGTCATAATAATCGCCATTTGGAATTCTTCCCTTTCGGCCGATCTTTAAGTCATAGCCCAAATAGTTTCCGAGTCCAAAGCTTTTGGCGTGTTCACTCCAAACGTTCATCCCTTTACCCGCGTCTTCATATTTATCAATGATTCTACGGTATATGTTCACAAAATAGGCATTACAGGATTGGGCGATACCTGCATTCATATCAACCGGACTCTTATGATGATGACACCCAGTTAATCTTCGGCCTCCGTAGTAGTAGCCCATTCTGCAGCTAAATCTCTCCTTAGTGTCAACTATACCTTCTTGCAGACCAATGAGTGCATTCATTACCTTAAATGGTGAGCCAGGAGGATATTGGGCCAATAACGTTCTATCGTAAAGTGGTTTGGCAATGGTGTCAAAATGTAACTTGGTATAGTTTTTAGAACGATTTCGCCCGACCAACAGATTTGGGTCATAACTTGGCCCAGATACCATGGCAAGTATTTCCCCCGAACTCGGTTCAATTGCAATGATACCACCTCTTTTATTGGTCATCAATAACTCCCCGTATTCCTGTAATTTAGAGTCTATTGTTATGGTTATATCTTTTCCAGCCTTGGGCAAGGTGTCGTAAACACCATTCTTATAGGGCCCGATATCTCTATTAAAACGGTCTTTTTGAATAAATTTAATGCCTTTTATGCCACGCAACTGTTTTTCGTATGAGGTTTCTATACCCTGTTTACCAATTAAATCGCCCATTCTATAATAGGGTTGTTCACTAATGGTGCGTTGGTTGACTTCCCCTAAATCGCCTAAAACATTCGCGCCAATGGAGGTTTGATAATCACGTAGCGAACGTTTTTGAATATAAAAACCTTCAAATTTTCGCATCTTTTCCTGTAACGCGGCATAGTCGGTCTTTGAAAGCTGAGGTACGAATACTGATGGTAACCTTGGAGAGTAACGATAGGCTTTTTCGTAGATTCGTTTGAAATCGCTTTTTGAAATTTTAAGCAAATTGCAGAATTCAACAGTATCCAAGGGTTTTACCTCACGCGGTATGACCATGACATCATAGGATGGTTGATTTGCGACTAAAAGAATACCATTTCTATCGTAAACATAACCTCGCTTTGGGTAATCATATACCTTTTTAATGGCGATATCTTCATATAAAGTATCGGTTGATTCCGTATAAACCTGCAGGTAAAAAAGTCTAGCTATAAATACGAAGCCAACAGTTAAAACCGTAATAAGAAGTAGTAGCTTTCTCATTTTTGTTTCCCGTTAAATAGTATAGAAATTAAAACACAAAGTATAATAGTAAAAATACTCGAGAATAACGTTTTTTTCAAAATCATAATTATATTGGAAAAGTTAAAAATTTCCAACGAAAACATGAATAAATGGTGAATTGCTATCAATAAAGAAAAGTAAATAACTCGATTGCTAAAATCTGTATTGTTAAATTTCAGATTCTGCGTTTCATACAGTGCTCCGTATGAAAACCTTAATATAGTTGGTCTAATGAATGCAACAAAAACACTTGCCGCAGCATGAATACCACCTGAGTCTGAAAATAAATCAATAAAAAGGCCAATCATAAAACTTACAAATACAAAAAGCATTCTATCATTTTTGACAGGGAAAAGCAAAATGAATAAGATATAGGGATAAGGATTCGTACTCCCTAAAAAATTGATATGGTTGAAGACAAGAGCTTGGGCCAAAATCAAAATCACAAACCTGATGATGGTATTGATATTAATGCTATTCATCTATCGGATTCTCTAATTTTTTTATTTCGGCGGCATCACGATTAATGATAATATAAGCGTGTGCTAGGCTAGTCATATCATTAAACAATCTTACCACTATAGTGTACGTATCGCCACTCGGGTCTAATTTGAAACTTTCAACGCTGCCAATTGGGATACCCTTAGGGAAAATTGCTGATTGCCCACCAGTGGTAATCGTATCCCCATTTTTAACGGGAGCAAAATTCTCGACATCAATCATCTGAACAATTTTTGGCGACTTTCCATCCCAGATTAGAGAACCAATATGATTTGTAGCCTTTAATTGTGCGTTTATTTTGCTTTTTGTGTTTAGAATTGATATTACTCGAGCATAGTTTTTTGATGTATTGTCAATGATGCCCACAATTCCCTTAGACGTTATCACACCCAAATCTTGGGTGATACTATCGTTTTCTCCAACATCAAGTGTTAAATAGTTTTTGGTATTACTATAGTTGTTATTGATTACGGTTGCGCTTTTAAACTCGTAGACTCCAACAAAAGAGGTGCTATCCAAGAATGAATTATTTTGGGATGTAGAGTCGCTTTTACTAAAAAGTTGCTGCCTTAGTTTACCGTTTTCCTCTACCAGGAGTTCATTTTGTTCTTTTAAATTGAAATATCCTGATATGTTGTTGGCGCTTTCGTAGATGCCGCCGGTCAATACATTGGCAGAATTTATGAATTTACTTTTGTGGTAAGAATGTGATTGAATGGCTAAGCCCACCGAAACAGCAAATAAGAATAGAAACAAAAGAAAGACTTTGTTTCTTATTACAAAATTGATGATTTGCTGCATGCGATTCGGCTATACTTTCCCTATTTAATCAATACGCTCTTGTATTTGGAAATATTCTTCAATGTTATCCCCGTACCTCTTACTACCGCTCGAAGCGGATCTTCTGCAATGTAAACTGGTAGGTCTGTTTTTTGCGACAGTCTTTTATCCAAACCTCTAAGCATAGAACCGCCACCTGCAAGATAAATTCCGGTATTGTAAATATCAGCAGCAAGTTCCGGCGGGGTTTGTGATAAGGTTTCCATAACTGAATCCTCAATTCTCAGAATAGATTTATCGAGTGCCTTTGCAATTTCCCTAAACGAAATTTGAACTTGTTTAGGTTTTCCGGTCAAGAGATCTCGACCCTGGACGCTCATATCTTCTGGTGGAAGGTCAAGGTCTTCAGTTGCCGCACCAATTTGGATTTTAATCTTTTCAGCAGTTCTATCGCCAACGTAAAGGTTATGTTGGGTGCGCATGTAATAAATAATGTCATTGGTAAAGACGTCGCCGGCCACTTTAACTGATTTGTCACAAACAATTCCACCGAGGGCAATCACGGCAATTTCTGTGGTACCACCGCCAATGTCTACAATCATATTGCCTTTTGGTTGCATGATATCTATGCCAATTCCAATTGCGGCCGCCATTGGTTCGTGAATCAAATACACCTCTTTACCATTAACTCGCTCACAAGACTCCTTTACTGCTCGCATTTCAACCTCAGTTATCCCAGATGGTATACATACCACCATTCTCAGGGCTGGAGTGAACAATTTTTTCTTGAGCGCAGGGATGTTTTTGATAAACATACTTATCATTTGCTCAGAGGCATCAAAATCTGCAATAACCCCGTCTTTGAGCGGCCTTATCGTTTTAATGTTCTCATGGGTCTTGCCCTGCATCATGTTGGCTTCCTTACCAACTGCTATTATTTTTCCTGAAATTCTATCTCGGGCAACAATTGATGGATTGTCAACTACCACCTTGTCGTTATGAATGATAAGCGTATTTGCTGTTCCTAAATCTATAGCTATTTCTTCGGTTAGGAAATCAAAAAATCCCATGCGTTATTTGAGTATTGTGAAGTTGTTATTAGG
Source organism: Bacteroidota bacterium (assembly GCA_039025415.1). Lineage (GTDB taxonomy): Bacteria > Bacteroidota > Bacteroidia > Flavobacteriales > Flavobacteriaceae > Psychroserpens. The sequence goes on from JBCCOJ010000221.1 coordinate 3,786, forward strand.
TTAGCGGTAAATGTAAGAAAACTTAATAATATAATTATTGAATTATCACTTTAAGTAAGGGCAGTTATTAAGTCTAAAATTTAAAAATTGTGAATAACCTAAAAGTCGCTTTTGAGTTAAACGTAATAAGTTTGATTTTGGATGTTTTGAATTTGAAATTATCGATAATTTGACAATGATTTTTTTACTAAAATGCAAAGTACGAGATTCAGAACATTTTCGATTAAATTTCAATTGTAAGCGAGAATTCTTCGTTTTTGAAGAGCAAAAGTGCCACTTCTGTATTAAGAGATTCCCGCTTTCGCGGAAATGTTAATGCTTAAAATGACGCGTTCCAGTCATAACCATGGACACCTCGTTTTCGTTGCAGAAATCAATACTCAACTGATCTTTTATGGAGCCACCTGGTTGAATCACCGAGGTAATGCCTGCTTTATGAGCAATCCCAACACAATCTGGGAACGGAAAAAAGGCGTCGCTAGCCATAACTGCACCATCTAAATCAAAATTAAAGGATTTTGCTTTATGAATGGCCTGATTTAGTGCATCCACCCGGCTGGTTTGACCTGTTCCACTTGCACAAAGTTGTTTGTTCTTAGCAAGAACAATGGTGTTTGATTTGGTGTGCTTGCAAATTTTTGAAGCGAACAACAAATCCTCAAGTTCAGAAGTTAAGGGTTTCAAATTTGTAGCGTAACTCAAATCATCAACAGTATCGGTTTTGTTATCCCGGTCTTGTACCAAAATACCATTTAAACAGGTTCGAACCGTGGTATCAGGAAGTGGGATTTCATTTAAAATTAAAATTATCCTGTTTTTCTTCCCTTTCAAAATGGCAAGTGCTTCATCTGAAAAAGAAGGTGCTATAACCACTTCACAAAATAATTTATGGATTTCTTCGGCAGTTGATTTATCAATTTCAGTATTGGCAATAAGAATACCGCCAAAGGCCGATACCGGGTCTCCTGCTAATGCATCAACGTAGGCTTGATGGATTGTTTCGCGTTGCGCAAATCCACAGGCATTGTTGTGTTTTAAAATTGCGAAGGTTGGGGCTTCATTTTTGAATTCATTTATTAGATTTACAGCGGCATCAACATCCAATAAGTTATTATAGCTCAGTTCTTTGCCGTGTAATTTCGTGAACATCTCGGTAAAATTTCCGAAGAAAAATCCTTTTTGGTGCGGATTTTCTCCATAACGCAAGACCTTGCCATTTTGCTCACTTATTTTTAAGGTAGCAAGGTCTTGGTTTGCGTTGAAATAATTAAATATTGCCGAGTCGTAATGCGAAGACACGTTAAATGCCTTCGCAGCGTAGGTTTTGCGCTCCTCTTCGGAAGTCACACCATTTTTGGATATAAGTAGTTCTAAAAATTCATTGTAATCATCAACAGACGACACACAGACCACATCGGCATAATTCTTTGCCGCGGCTCTAATGAGGGAAATTCCGCCAATATCAATTTTTTCGATAATATCTTGATTTGATGCACCAGACGCCACTGTTTTTTCGAATGGGTACAAATCTACAATGACCAAATCGATTTGTGGGATATCAAATTCAGTTAACTCCTTTTGGTCATTGGTATTATTTTGACGATTTAAAATACCACCAAAAACCTTTGGGTGCAGTGTTTTTACGCGACCACCAAGAATTGAGGGATAGGAGGTGATATCCTCAACCGCAACCACATCAATGCCTAAATCTGTTATAAATTTTTCAGTTCCTCCTGTTGAATAAATGGTTACATTTTTCTTGTGTAATTCTTTTACGATCGGTTCAAGAACCTCTTTACTGAAAACTGAAATTAAGGATGAGT
>JBCCOJ010000222.1:0-5602 GCA_039025415.1 Bacteroidota bacterium
CCTTTATATTGATTCCAACAATAAGGCTTATGCTCAATTTGTGACATTTATTTAGCAAAAAAATATAAAAATCTTACTGAAAAAATGAAAATTATTAGCACTTCTAGAGTAATTTTTTAACCTTAGTCTCACCTAATATTCTTTAAAAGGGTTTTCTTATAAAACTTGCCAAGCCAGACGTCCCCAACAAATTTGGCCGTATCGAACGGCAAAATTTGTAAAAAGGGGATTTAAAGGGTGAGCAAAAGTAATGCTCAATCAGAGCCAAACGTTTACTAAACTTTGGAAGTTTAGTAAACGTCCAGCCTTATATCTGACGCATTGCCATACTCTTAGCCGATGATTAAAAAGCATAAGTTGCAAAATAACTACTGGTTTATCCTAAGAATAAGCCTTTTTTTAATAGGGCAACTACTAAGCAATGCGGTTGATAGTCAAACTGATTTTTTGATAGATTATGCGACCCTAACTCCAGATGATGGTCTAGCTACTTCATATACTAGCACTATATTTCAGGACAGTAAGGGTTTTGTTTGGATAGGTACTCGACATGGATTGAACAGGTATGATGGCTATCATTTTGAACTATACAGCAAGGAGAAAAATGGATTGTATCGGAACAATGCAATTGACCAGATACTAGAAGATGACCGAGGAAATATCTGGCTGTTTTATAAAGGGCATCAAGAAATTTCCGGACGTAAATTTAAAATTATAGCCATAGACATTTTTAATCCTATTACGAAACAAGCCATTCCCATCCAAACCTATTTTGATCAACCGCTGTCCTTTAAAGTTGAAGATTTATTGCTCACAAGATTACTCCTCAACAAAAAACAGGAAATTTGGCTCACCAACACCAAAGGAGCGTTGTTCAGAGGGAGCTCTAGAGGAATTGAAAAGGTATTTCAATTTTCTAATCCTTTGACTAGTACCATTATCACTGATAATAAGGATAATCTTTGGGCGGCTAATGATAATATTCTTGTACAAATTAATTCAAAATCAAAACAACTAATTCGTCAAGATTCTTTTCCTAATCCGATTGATTATTTATGGTTAGGGGCCAATAATCATATTTGGGCAGCAACTAGATATGAAAAGCAGCAGTATCTCCATGCCCAGATATATCGGCAGAAGGATGCTCTATACTTTGAACCCTTTTTCCTATTTGACGAAGAGCAAAAAGTAAACTTAAAAAATTTATTGTTCTGTGATTTTCATCGAATGGATAATGGTTGGTGGTTGGTAAATATTAATGAGGAGCTCCACGTTTTTGATGAGCAGGGTAAGGGAGTAGCTCTTCCGCCTCAGTTAAAGGATTTCAATTTAAAAAATTACTTTTTTTCCACTATAAAAATTAATGATGAACTCTGGACTCCCTCAGGATTAGGTATATTCAAATACATTACTAAGCCTAACTACTTTTATCCTATCAAAACTAATGAGGTACACGATTGTCGAGGTATTACAGAAGATAGCGCAGGAAATATTTACCTATTAGACGATTGGATTTATAAATACGATACTAGTAAACAAGTCACTACTCAACTGGCTAGCTCACATGGCACTTTTCATCTATTCCAAAAAGATAGTTGTTTCTATTCTAGTATTTATAATTCAGATATTCTACTGATTGAAACGAATACCATAACTAACAAAACTAGCTACTATCAAGATTCGACCCTCAGATTTGCTTATGCCTCTTTACCGATTGATACGAACAAAATTTTGATTGGAACGAGTAAAGGGCTTGTTTACGTTAATACCAAAACAAAAAAAGTACATCCGTTTACCCAATACAATACTTTTGGGTATTTAGCAAACGCAGCTATTAACCAAATTCACCCAACAGCATCAGGTATTTGGCTAGCCACAAGCGAAGGGATGTATTGGATGACGTTGCAAGACGGGATAAAAAAAGGCTATAATTCAGCCTCTGGTGATTTACCTTTTAGCAATATTAGGTATTTTCAGCTAGAATCTGATAGCTCTTTCTGGTTAGCTACTAATGGTGGAGGACTGATTCATTGGCGGCCCGATTTTAAACAGCAAACTTCAACATTTGAGCAATTTACTGTAAAGGATGGATTGTCTCACGATTATCTTTATGCTGTTTTTGCAGATGACTACGATAACCTCTGGATAGCTAGTGATAGAGGATTGATGTGTTTTAATAAAACAAATAACAGTATTCGAACCTACTTAGAGCAAGATGGAATCCCGAATAAAGAATTTAATCATACTGCCCATTATCAAGCTAGCGATGGTACTTTGTACTTTGGTACTTTGGGAGGTTTTTTCTCTTTTCATCCTAAAGATATATCCATTCCTTTAGAGAATGATGTCCCCGTTCAATTAACCAATATCTATATATTAGAAAATGATAAATCCGAGGTTACGGATAAAACAACCACCTTCTTGAATGAGTCAACCATTTCTATTCAACCAAAAGACAAATTTTTAGAGTTACACTTCTCACCAATGGATTTTTACGAAGAAAAAGACCATCAATATCTTTATAAGATTGAGGGTTTTTCTGATGTCTGGAATAGGACAAATGGAAACGTCATAAGAATTACTAATTTGCCCTACGGAACTTACACGCTGAAAATAAAGGGTAGAAATTTGAAAAGGGGTTGGTCAACGCAAGCGCTAACTAAAGTTATTCATGTACAACTTCCCCTTTATTTACAACCTCGGTTTCTAATGATTATGGGTTTGCTGTCAATAATTACTGGTTATACTTTTATAAAATGGAGAGAACGGCAACTAAAAATTAGGAATTTAGAATTGGAAAACCTAGTCCAATCCAGAACTAATAAAATTGAGGCAGATAAAAAAATTATTGAAAAGCAAACAGAGGCGTTAGCGGAAATGACTAGGGCTAAGTCTCGCTTTTTTTCAAACATCACTCATGAACTCAGAACGCCGCTCACTTTGATTATCGGACCCCTGCAACAAGTACTGCAAAATGCTACACCTTCTGCGACTAGTAAAAAACTTCAAGGGGTGTTAAATAATGCGGAGCATATTTTGAAATTAATCAATCAACTACTAACTCTTTCTAAACTAGAAAACAAACGTATGGCCATAGAATTATCTAGGGGAGATATTGTGGCAACTACTCAAAAAGTAGTAGATAATTTACAGTCTATTGCTCTTAAAAAACAGCAACAGTTAGTATTTGATGCATCAAAAGAAAAATGGCTAACTAACTACGATGCTGAAAAATGGAACAAAATTGTTTATAATTTACTCTTCAATGCGATCAAATTCACCCCTTCTAATGGTAGAATATTGTTAAAATTGACAAAGCAGCAAGAAAATAACAAAGAACAGATTAAACTATTGGTCGCAGATAATGGCATCGGAATTGATAACAAAGAACTTTCTTTAATTTTTAATCGCTTTTATCAAGTAAATGATTCCATTACCCGTTCTTATGAAGGTACAGGCATAGGTTTATCCTTAGTAAAGGAACTAGTCGAATTGCAAAAAGGAACTATAAAGGTAGCGAGTGAAAAAGGAAAAGGAACCTCCTTTGAGGTGTCAATCCCTGTCTTACAACACAAAATTATATCCAAATCTGACGAAGAGGTAACCCTTGATTTAGAGGCAAAATCACACGCTGAGTTTACCCATACTACACCTAAAACAAACAAACAAAAGCTAACCTTATTGATTATTGAGGATAATAAAGCGTTACAATCCTATATTGCAGATTGCCTAAATGGGTATAATATTTTCTTTGCCTCTAATGGGTCAGAAGGGATTGAACGTGCACTAGAAATAATTCCCGATCTTATCATCACCGATATCATGATGCCCTTGAAAGATGGATTTGAGGTAACAAAAGCCCTTAGAAATAATTTAATCACCTCCCATATTCCTATAATTATCCTTACCGCTAAAACGAGTTTGAAAAGTCGATTGAATGGCATTCAAACGGGAGTTGATGTTTACTTAACTAAACCATTCAATGCCATTGAATTAAACCTTAGGGTCGAAAAATTAATTGAGATTCGCTATTCTTTACAACAGAAATATCAAAAATTGGGGCAAATTACATCTAATCAGTTGCCAAAAAACTATTTAGAAAAAGAAAGGATTTTTATGGACAAGGTCAACCTGTTTATTAAACAACATCTCAAAAATTCAGATTTAAATGGTCGTATTATTAGCCAACACTTTAGAATGAGTAGAATGCAACTTCATCGGAAACTCAAAGCGATAACGAATCTAAATACTTCCGAACTTATCCAGTCTGTTAGATTGGAAGTGGCCTCGGAATTGTTAAAAACGCAACGTTTAAATGTGTCAGAAGTAGCCTTTCAAACTGGATTCACTTCTTCTAGCTATTTTTCTAAAGTATTCAAGAAAAAGTTTGGTATATCTCCCTCCGAAATAACCCATTAAGCTAAAATTGTTACCACCTTATCTAAAATGTTACCACAGTACAAGCAGGAATGTTAATTAATCACTTTTTTTGCAACAATAAGACTCCATTAGTATATACTTCGTTTTAGACTACTCAAATATTATGTCAGAGAGAGGAAATAATTCTTTTTTTATAAAATTAGCATCCAACTATCATCAGGTACCCAGAGCAGATATTGGTTGGCTATCTGCTAAAGGAAATTACTGTTTAATACATTCTGTCAATAATCAAAATTTTAAAGTGAAGAGCTCATTAGTTAGACTACTACTAATCCTAGGAGAAAATGAATTTGTGAGAACCCATAAAAATTACGCTGTCAATATTGATAAAGTAGAGGTTTATGACCCAAGTGGAAAAATATTTATAGGAGCGGACGAAATACCGCTAAGCCGTAGTTATAAGACACAATTTGAAGAAAAGCTTAATTTTTTATTCCCATAGAATTTTAATCGTATTTATTTAGTTGGCTAAATATCTAGATTAGTACTATGAAACATTTTGGTGGTTCAAGCATTTTCAACTTGAACCACTATTTTTTTCTACGATTTTACCCAAGAAAGATAAAAGTTTGGAGAAAAGAAGAAATAATTGGACTAGCGGGAGCATCCAGACCAAAAGTTACGGTCTTAAATAGTTTATAAATTCGATAATCCATATAGGTTAGTTTACTTTGATATTTTTACGAGTAGATTGACTGTCCAAAAACGGTTTCTTTACCAGATTATTAACGAATTCTCCGAGTAAAGAATATGACCATTTTGTTTTCGCCAATATGAGGTGATTATTGTGTCAAAAGTTACGCTTTTGAATACGTGTATATTTTGGATATTGTAACTTCTGACGCAAATGCTCCCGCTAGTCCAATAAATCGTGACAGTTTAGAGGAATATGAAACCAACTGAAAAGTGAGCCCGGTCTTGTGCGTTTTAAAGTTACGCTAAAATGGTCGCCACATGGTGGCTATCAACAGGTCTAAATCAGCTTTCCTATTTAAGCCATTTTCGATGGGTGGGTGGGATTTTTTACAAATATCGCTAGCTAGTGACGACCAAGAATTCGTTCACATCTTTAAATTCCTTGTAAAAAATGGGCTGCTTTATGACGAACTGTTCTCTTAGAAGTGCCAAGCCTTTTTCCCCCGCTGTATCATTATCAAAAAAG
>JBCCOJ010000223.1:0-5601 GCA_039025415.1 Bacteroidota bacterium
ATGTCTTCTTTATTTATTAAATAGTCAGAGCGACTTTGATGTTGCTTCCAAAGTCAAGGTAAGCAAATTAATATATAAAGCGTATTTTAATTAAGCATTACACCCAAGTTGATTTGTTCAACTAATCTTAGTAGTTTTAAGCACTTTTTCACTCAAAATCTGATGCTTCTTTCATTTAATCAATTTAAGGCGGCATCACGAGTTGAGAATTAGACGACCTGACTTTTTTAAAATAGGAAATATGATTAGTGTATTTCGAAAATTAAGAATAAAGATGATAGCGAATAAAGATACCGGACGTTACCTCAAATATGCATTGGGCGAAATTCTATTGGTAGTTATAGGAATTTTAATCGCATTACAAATTAATAATTGGAATGAGCGACGTAAAAGTCTTGAAAAGGAAAACTTACTCCTTGTAAAACTACAAGAAGAAAACAATGTGAATTTGGAAACACTCGTAGATGATATTGAGTATTGGGAGGATTTACCAAATACCTTTGATGATTTCATGGAATTTCTGGCAAAAGAAAATATTGAAGAGAAACAAACTCAATTTAAAATTTACCTCAGCCAAATTTTAAGAGCAACGGCTTATACTTTTGCTCAGGCAAATTTGAAAAATTACATCACCGAGCATAGTGATAACCAATCTAATTTAACGCGAGAATTGGCACGCTTACAAAACTTACAGGAAGACTTAATAATAGTCTCAGAAAAAAGTGTTGATTTTAAAATTGACAAATTTTTCACTAAAGTAGGAAGCAGCTTCGACTTTTATTCTTCAGAAATCACTTCAACTGATGTGTTCAAAACCATTGAATTCAGAAATCAGGTATATGTTATTTCATCCTACGATCAAGAAGTGCAACGTAAATTTTTTGATAGCATCGAACAGCTAAAAAAGGTAGATTCTTTAGTCAACTTGAGACTGAAGCGTTAATTTCAGAAGGTGTAACCTATCCTCAAATCTATAAAATCAGCAACGTGACGATGCGCCTTTAAATTAAAGCCCGCAAAGATATGTTTACTAAAGTTATAGGTAAGCCCGTAACGTTGATAAACATCATCGTTGATTCTGTAATCGTTAAAATAATAAACACCTAATTGCTGACTAAACGTGACCTTCCCCAACAAGAATTCATGACCAATTAAGGCAGCACCTTGAACAAAATTATTGTCGCGACCATCCAATTTGATTTGTTCCCGTCTCGAGTAATCAAAAATCAATTCGGTTGCCCCTGTTAAAGCGCTTCTACCACCAATCCATCTGCTATACTGCCCCATAAACCCGAAGACATAAAATTTGTCCTTCTCTCCTACTGAAGCATTGCTCCAGCCAGAAAAATGTACCGCAGAGATTCTAGACTTTTGTTTTGGCGGCTCGCGTTTTCCTATTTTTTCAAACTGCGGAAATTTTAAATCCTCAAGACTTTTATTTACCCCCAAGCTTAGCGACGGGAAATTGATACCCTTATTCGGGGTCTTTATACCGCCATTGGAGGTATGATTATATTTTGCCATAAGCCGAAGACTCCACTTATTGTCTAACCTGTAATTCAGACCAACCCCAACCATCAATGCAAAACTGATTGTGGTGCTGTAGGACAGATTTTGCGGATTATCATTTTCATCAAATGGATTAGTAAGATAGGCGCCCCCCAAGCCCATCCTGAATAAGATGTTGGTTCGTTTTTGAGTCCTAAAATAAGGCTCGGCAAAGCCCATAGCGATTACGCCACTGCCAAGCACATCTGGATTATCCCAGTTCCAATACGATAATTCTGCGCCAACCCTCGGGAAACAATTACAAAAACCCCATGCTTTCTTAGTGAGCAACATTTTACTCCAATCCACGGCTATACTTTTTGGGAAAGCATCATCTAGTTGTCTTAGATTCTCCGAATGTTTTAGAATATAGCCATAGTCCAAACTTAGCCCAATGATTGTTGGCGTGCTTTCTTCCTGCAAGGAAGTTTCCTGTGCAAATAAATTACACAAAGAAAGCATCAATAACATAACACAAAGTCGAAATTTGAACATAAACCAAACTTAAATTTGACAGGTAAAAATTAAGATTAAAAAAAGAAACGAGTCTATTTTTTTCAAAATTTTTGGCGTCTATTTTAGTATAAACCAATTACGTTTCGCGTTTATGATTCTTTTGATTGGAAATTAGCCATCAATCGCCAACATGTTTTCAAAGATTCATATATTTCGAAAAAAATCTCTTTATATACTAAAGCGTGGGTAAAACTAAATTCAAGGTTGTTGAACTTTTTGCCGGAGTCGGTGGATTTCGCCTCGGGCTTGAAAAGGAAAACTTTGAGGTCATTTGGAGCAATCAGTGGGAACCTTCCACCAAAATGCAGCACGCGTCATTAGTCTATGAAGCTCGTTTTGGCAAACAAAATCATTCAAATCAAGATATTGAAACTGTTCCAACGTCTGAAATTCCAGACCATGATTTGCTGGTGGGTGGGTTTCCATGTCAGGATTATTCGGTGGCGACAACATTAAATAATTCCAAAGGTTTAAGAGGCAAAAAAGGTGTGCTTTGGTGGTCTATACATAGAATATTGAATGAGAAAATCAATAAACCTAACTACCTAATACTTGAAAATGTTGACCGACTATTAAAATCACCAGCCAATCAAAGGGGCCGCGATTTTGCAATTATGCTTCAAAGCTTGAATCAACTGGATTATGCTGTAGAATGGCGAGTTATCAATGCCGCCGATTATGGCATGCCCCAAAGACGGCGGCGTATATTTATTCTGGCGTACCATAAAACATCAACCATTTATAAGAATTTAGAGCAAGCAAATAAAACAGATTGGTTGTTGAAGTCTGGATTAATCTCGAATGCCTTGGAAGTAAGTAGTTCAAATGCTCTTGAGCACTTTGAGCTTCAAGGAGATTTGATTGAAATCACTGAAACATTCAATCTTAATAAGAAACTGTCCCCCTTTCAGAATACTGGTTTAATGATAAACGGCAAAGTTGCTACCGTGAAAACCGAAGCAAATTATGATGGGGAGAGAAGCGTGCTAAAAGATATTTTACAAACGGAAACAATCGACGACGAATTTTATATTGATGATGCCCAAAGCGACAAATGGGACTATTTGAAAGGAGCCAAAACCATCCAGCGAAAATCGTCAAATGGTCACATATACAACTATTCTGAAGGTGGTATGGTATTTCCAGATGATATCAATAAACCTTCAAGAACTATAATCACTGGTGAAGGTGGAAAATCCCCATCCCGTTTTAAACACGTCATTTCGAGTAAAAAGGGCTTACGAAGACTAACACCAATTGAGCTAGAACGCTTAAATATGTTTCCAGACAATCACACGAAATTAGAAGGCATTACTAATGCGAAACGCGCCTTTTTTATGGGAAATGCCTTAGTTATTGGTGTTGTTGAAAAATTGGCAGCAGAACTCCAAAAACGAATTACCTGATGTAATCAGCTATTATTCAATTCATCTCGATAAACTTCTAAATTCGCCTTAATTTCTGCATCCAACTCAGGTTCTTTGATATCATCGTAGGCAATCAAAGTCTCATGTAAAATCTTTGCAACTAGATATCTCGCGGTTGGCTTATCGTCTGATGGAATTATATACCAGGGCGCGTGTGATTTTGAGGTTCTATTAATAGCATCCTCGTAGTACACCTGGTAATCATCCCACAACTTACGTTCTTTCAAATCGCCTGGTGAAAACTTCCAATTTTTGCTTGGTTTATCAAGACGTCGGAGTAATCTGAGCTTTTGTTCGTCTTTGGAAATATGGAGGAAAAACTTAAAGATAATGGTACCATTTTCGGCAATATGCTTTTCAAAATTCCGTATTTGTTCAAAACGTTTTTCCCAAAAGGCTTCATCAACGTCATCAATAGAATTTACGTTGGGCAAATTCTCACCCAAAATGTAATGAGGGTGTACCCGGGTTACCAAAACATTTTCGTAATGGGTGCGATTAAAAACACCAAACTTACCCCTTGCTGGAAGCGCGATATAATGTCGCCAAAGGTAATCGTGGTCACGCTCCAAATCAGTGGGAACCTTAAAGCTATGCACCACCACGCCCCTGCTATTAAAATCTTTGAATACCTCACGAATCAAACTATCCTTACCAGCGGTGTCCATACCTTGAATGCAAATTAAAACCGCGTATTTATCGTGGGCGTAAATGGTATTTTGAAAGTCCCCTAAGTCCTCTCGAACCTTTTCCAATTCCTTTTCAACTTTCTTTTCATTAGCTTCTAAATCGTAGGATGTAGCTCTATCCTTTAACTTAATCGGTTCGGTGATTTTAAAATCGGAAATATTAATTTTTTTCAATGTGTAAAATATTTAATGTCAATTTCTAACTAAAGTCTAGCCTATTAATGCTAAATCAATTAGCTGAATTCCCTAATACTGTGATTTCTCCCTTCGGTCGAAATGACAAGTTAATTATTTCGTAGCAAACAACTCGACATCCTTTTTACTGACCTCGTTTTCACCAAGGATAATCAATCGCTCCACGACATTTCTCAATTCACGAATATTCCCGGTCCAATCGTATTCCTGTAGCTGTTTTATGGCGTCATTGGAAAATTTCTTTTGGGCATTACCCTGCTCTTCCGCAATCTTTTTGGAAAAGTGAGCAATTAGAAGTGGGATATCCTCACGTCTATCGTTCAATGCCGGGACTTTAATCAAAATCACGGCCAGTCTATGATACAAATCCTCTCGAAAGCGCCCATCTGAAATTTCCTTTTTCAAATCCTTGTTCGTAGCGGCCACTACCCGTACATCGACTTTAATATCCTTGTCGTTTCCTACACGCTGTATCTTATTTTCTTGCAGTGCCCGTAATACTTTCGCTTGCGCGGAAAGACTCATATCACCGATTTCGTCCAGAAAAATCGTTCCCCCGTTGGCCGCCTCAAATTTACCGGCGCGGTCTTTAACGGCACTGGTAAAAGCACCCTTAACGTGACCAAACAATTCACTTTCAATCAACTCTGAAGGTATCGCCGCACAGTTCACCTCAACCAAGGGCCCTTTAGAACGTTCACTTTTTTGGTGTAGCCAATGTGCTACTAATTCCTTACCCGTACCGTTGGGACCGGTAATCAAGACCCTAGCATCAGTAGCTGCTACTTTTTCAATCATCTCCTTGATTTGTGAAATAGCTTCACTTTCACCAATCATCTCGTATTTTTTGCTGACTTTCTTTTTCAGCATTTTATTCTCAACCACCAGCGTTTGGGTATCAAGAGCAATCCTTACCGTATTGAGGAGTCGGTTTAAATCGGGTGGTTTTGAAATGTAGTCAAATGCCCCAAGACGCATCGTGTTTACTGCCGTATCCAAATCACCGTGCCCGGAAATCATCACCATGGGCGTTTCGGGTTTTATCTTTTTGGCAGCCTCCAAGACTTCGACGCCATCCATTTTCGGCATTTTAATATCGCATAATACCAAATCGAAATCCTCTTTTTTGATTTTTTCGATTCCTGCCAATCCATCCTCGGCTTCATCTACTTTATAATCGTCGTTTTCCTCAGAAAGAATCTTTACCAAAACGCGTCTAATCGCCG
>JBCCOJ010000224.1:0-5590 GCA_039025415.1 Bacteroidota bacterium
GTGCGATTAAAAGTAGGGTATTTGGCTTATCAAGAAGTTAGAGATTATTATTTCAATTCCATTCTGGTGCGATTAAAAGACGTCAATCTAAAACTTTTAAATTATGAATCTAAAAATTTCAATTCCATTCTGGTGCGATTAAAAGCTAAAACCTGTAAGATATGCTCATATTCTTTTTCGTATTTCAATTCCATTCTGGTGCGATTAAAAGAAATGTTTTGTCTTTTGAAGGCATTGCTATTTTCGAATTTCAATTCCATTCTGGTGCGATTAAAAGGAGAACAATGATTCCAAGTTGTTTGCAAAACCTAGTATTTCAATTCCATTCTGGTGCGATTAAAAGTAAAGAAGCTAAAGATTCTATTTTAAAGGTGTCTTATTTCAATTCCATTCTGGTGCGATTAAAAGCATCGGCCAAAGTGCTTAACGCCAAGCTGCACGAGCATTTCAATTCCATTCTGGTGCGATTAAAAGCTTTGTGTTTAGTCACTGGCTGGTCGGCGTATCCTTATTTCAATTCCATTCTGGTGCGATTAAAAGCTTTTGATAATTCCGTAATTTCAGCTTCAAATTCATATTTCAATTCCATTCTGGTGCGATTAAAAGAAGCGCCTAAGTAATCCGAATTGAATAACTTTTTAAAGATTTCAATTCCATTCTGGTGCGATTAAAAGCAGTGATTATGATTTTTGCCATTTTGACTTATTTACGATTTCAATTCCATTCTGGTGCGATTAAAAGTATAAACATTGAGGTAGTACCGTTTGAGGTGCTTATAATTTCAATTCCATTCTGGTGCGATTAAAAGCCGCAAGTAATTGAAAATCTTAGTATTCTCTACAAGAATTTCAATTCCATTCTGGTGCGATTAAAAGCCGTTAAACTCGAATGTAAATGTATCTGATTTTCAAAGAACTACAAAATGATTTTTGGAGAAAAGAACAGCATTTTTTCGGCGATGTCCAATAGTATGATTTATAGCAGTCAGCGACGAAAATATAAGTTGCTGATAATTAGACAGTTAATCAAATGAAGCGCAGTATAGGCGAAATTTTTCGAGCAAATTAACGGAATCGCCGAAAAGTAGAGGAACAATATTGCTTTTTCGCTTTTCTTGGAAGATTGATTTAGATTACTGCTAACTTATCCACCAAAATTTGGCGTAACGCTTTTAGCGTCTGCACAATTACTTGTAAATCATCGTCGTGCACGGCCGAATAGTCTTTGCTAATGGTAAATTCTTTACCTTGCAATACCATAAAATACCAATTGCGCCCTACCACGTAGCAACCGTAAATGAGGTCTTCCTTTTCATTCAAAGCTTGCCCCACCAGCATAGCAGCCAAGTTCTGTCCTGCGGGGTCGCCACTACTATCTACGTCTCGTTTGTATTCGTGAAAATTGAAATAAGGCGCTTCTGGCTCCGCGCTGCCACCCGCCACTAACCCATCTGGTTTACCTATGATTTCGTAATCACCCACCGTAGCAGCCAATGGACGTTGGGTAAAAAAGTTCAACTGGTAGGGGATTTTAAAATCAATCATATTTAAGATGGGACCGATAAAGCCTAAAGACAACTCATTTTCCGTCCAGTCTTCAATATTTTTTATTAAAATCTCTTGGAACGTTTTGGCAATTAACAATTCTTTTTCGTTTAACGAAGTAGCCTTTCCTCGCTCTAGCCAATTGTCTAGACTCGCTAGGGTTTGAACCCGCTTGATACCAAATAACTTATATAGTTTTTGGCGAGTCAGTTGATTCATGTATAATTTCTCCTTTTCCATATAGTAATCGGTCAAATTTTTCAGAAAATTTAGCTTGGATACTATTTCAATTCCATTCTAGTGCGATTAAAAGACAATAATAGGCCAAAGCCATTGCAAATTACAAAAAAGTTTCTATTCCATTCCAGTACGATTGAAGGAATAAGCTAGGCAATATCATCGTCTCGCTAAAGACGTAAAATTGTAGTAGGTATTGCCTAGCCTTTTGACCTTATGGGGAGCTAAAAGAGATTTAAAGAAAATTATCCAGACTATTCCGCTCCACCCCAATTACTTGCTTGTCCAACCAACGGCTGTTGCGACTGGTGAAAATAATCAAACTATCGTGAGCTTCGTTCATAATTTTTTTGGCTTCAACAATGAGTTCTTGCAATTGCTGTTCCGAAATTTCTCCCTCAAAGACCGAATTTTGTATCCAATTTAAGTAACGGCGGCACAGTTTTAGCATTTTAACGACTCGCCGTTCCCCACAATCATACACCAAGATACAATACATTTACTTGATTTTAAAAGGTTGGTAGGCTTTGTCCATGCCCAAGATAAAACGGGAAATTTTATAACATTCTAAGCGAATTAGGTGCTTATAACTGACCTTCTTTTTTAGCGTTGGATGTTGGATGGTATCTTTCAGTCGCTCTTCAAAAATGCGTAGGAAAGTCTTTTTGCCTTTGTCTTTCAAAAAGCAACCGTTGAGTCCTTTTTCAAAATCGTTGGCTTTGATTTCTCTCCGATTGAGTACTCGAAAAATGGTGCGGTCCACCAAAATAGGTTTAAATATTTCGGCTAAATCCAACGCTAAGGAGTATCTTCTGGCGCCCGGTTCGTGCAAAAAACTGATGGTTGGATTCAACTGCGTATGGTATATCTGGTCCAAACACTTGGTATAACAAACCATATTCCCAAAAGAAATCAACGCATTGACCTCGTTCGACGGTGGTTGTTTGTGGCGCCCATTCATCTCAAAATCGGTGATGATGTGCTCAAAAGCTTGATAATACGTTTTGCGACAATTCCCCTCAACGCCCATCACTTCTTTTACGTTGGCACAATGGGGAATCATTTGTTGATACTGCTGAATGGCTTCCATTAAATTGCCCATGTCCACCTTCCGCTTGTGGTAATAGCGAATGATTTTTAACATATTATCACTCGCACCTTTGACCAACTGCTGGGCCAAGTGCATTCGTTTTCTAGATTGTAAATAAGCTCTGGTTTGTTCTACTTGGACTTTGCCCGCCAGTAAATAATCTTTGGGCATAAAAGAACCCGTGTAGTGTTCGTAATAATCGAAAAAATGAACCCTCACTTTTTGCTTGCCCAAAAAGTTGAACAAGGCACTATTGGTGTCAATGCTACCAAAAATGTAGAGGTTTTCGATGCCTTGGATGGGCAAGTACTTGGGTGGTGCTTCTTTGCCGTAGCTGTCGATGGCGACAAATTTTAGGGTGTTGTCTTTGCGGCTCATACGGCCTGGGTTGAAGAGGTAGTAGGTTCTTTTCATTTCTAGATAGGATTTATTCGGCGTAGCAAAAATCAAAATAAGCGCATTTCCTACACAACCTATCTTCAATCCTATCTGGGCAATCCGCTCGTGCAATAATCGCCTGTACTTGCTCCTCCCATTGAGGAACCATTACCCTATCTTCCTCCGTTAGCCAAACTTCTTCCGTCAACCGCAACTTCGGATATTCAATCACCCCGTGACTAACTTCGATGCCATTTCGCTCCAAAACAAACAAGTAAAACTTCAATTGGGCAATATGCGCCCCTTCTCGCTTATTCGATTTTTTGACCTCGCGCACAATGTTATGTTGCGCATCGTAATGGTCAATTTTGATGCCTTCAATGGCCAATTCTTGCCATTTGCTTGCTCTTTGTGGGTAGCTGTTTTCGTCAATTAGCTTGCCTTCGGCTACTAAGGCGCTGGTATGCTCCATATTGATGCCGTGTGCAAAGAGCCAGAGCTTACGGTGGCAAAGGTGGAGGTATTGGATTTGGGTGCCGGTGGTGTACATAGTTAAAAGATGCTACTAAAAAGTTTTTCTAAATCTGGATAAATTTCGGTTATAAGAAAATAATCTTCTTTTCTTAGCTGCCTTTTTAAATTTGCTTCCCATTGTCTGTCTAATTTTTGATAAATGTCTTCATTTAGGAACTGCTGTACAGACTCAAAGACGATTCCTTTGTGCTGACATTTTTCAAAAAATGCTTGTTTTATCAATTCCCAGTCTAAATCTGGTAATCGCTTATTGAGTGTCCAAATATCAAAATAGTCTCTAGCTGCGGCATATTTTCTTTGGATTAATGCTCTCAGCTTTTCAGCCAGAACCTCTTCAATGGAGTAAGTTGGGATACGTAACTCTTTAAATTTTTGCGCATCGGAATAATCGTGGAGAATTGGCTGTTGTAAAGGTTTAAAAAGCATCTTTTCGTACCAATTAGCATCTATCTTTATGGAAGTCTGCCATCTCGAGGCGGGAGGAGGAGGCACATTCCTAGAATGATTGGCGCCCCAATATTTAATCTTTATTTCGTAGCCTACTTGCTCGTTTTTATACAATTGCTTTTTGATTTTAGAAAATACCAGTTGAATCCCTGCATTATTCTGAACAGTTTGACATAATCGATTAATTAAATCTTCGTTAATGTTTAACCGATCGGTAGTAGCCGTAAAATCTAAATCTTCTGAAAATCTGTAATTCGGGAAAAAGCATTTCTTTAAACACGTTCCACCTTTGAAAATCAAATGTTCTCCGAGGTTGGGTGTCTCAAAGATGCCCTTTAGCACGTGACCCAATACCCAATCCTTATCAATTATTTCGGTCGAAACACCTTTCGCCTTGGATTGTTCTCGGATTTCTTTTTGTAAAATCATGCTAGTAGGTTTTCTCAAGTATTGATAAAATATCTTTTTTTGGAATGTTTAATCGCAATTTCCATCTTTTATCAAAGCTACCTTCATCTTTTCCAAAAGGGTCAAAAACATTATACTTTTGTCGAATCATAGTTTTGGCAAAACTCAAAAAATTAACCATATTAGGCAATTCCAATAATTCAATAATAAAAGCTAAGCGTTTGGTAGCAGCGATATTTTTGACCGCTTTGCAATACTCAATGAATTTATATTGGTCGAAATTACCTTCTCCTACCGCTCTCATCAATTCCGCCCAACCACCCGAGTATTGAGGTAAATCAAAGCAATCGACTATTGTTTTTTCGGGGTCAGTAACATAGTACTGGTGATTGCCGTAACCTTGCGTAATGATGCCCAGTTTTTTTCTGGGTAATATTTTTACGAACTGATAAGGAACACCAAAAACTGTTTTTGCTCTTTTTAGTTTGGTTGTTTGAACAAAAACAGTAGTTGAAAACTGTTCCGTTAAACCGTGTAAGTTCAAAGCAGACCAGTAAGCTATAACGCCGTCACTCACTAATTTACTAGCAATAACATATTCATCGCTAAAATTGAACATACAATATTTTCCCTTTTCAATTCTTTTCAAAAAATTAGACTTTACCAACACTTCTAAAGTCTGTTGAACATCAAATTCACGAAACGCTTTTATCTCTACAAGTTCTTTAAAAGTGAATATATCTAATTCGTATTCTAATAGCAATTGCTGGAATTGCTGATATTCTTTGTTGTATTTTAGTAGTTGTTGTTTCTTCAATTTTACTTTTTGTTATACTATTCCTTTATGCAAAATTAAGGAAATAATATAACAAAAAGTAAAAATTAATTAACTTTTGTAATATAATGCGTAAAAGACTTTGACGCGTTTTTTCTTGACAATGGCAAAGTTAGA
>JBCCOJ010000225.1:0-5589 GCA_039025415.1 Bacteroidota bacterium
GAATTAAATTTATATATACCAATGTTTCACCTGAGATAGCCATAATGAAACTAAATATTTAAGTTCTAGCCAAATTAAAAAAATTGACTTTATACGACTAGCCTAATCGTTTAAAATTTTATTCCATAATTGTAGTTTATGGGGCTGGTCTGTAAGGCAGGTGTATATCGATTTACATCGGTTTCCAATTTCTTAATGTGGGTCTGGATTGAAAAATAACCTTCGTAGGTTTCACTAAAATTGAATTCACCACCAGTATTTAACGAAATGTCCAAATGTTGAAAGTTGTTGGTGGGAAGATCAGGGTTATTGCTATTGGTAATGGTCGTTAATTGTAATCCCCCGTAGAGCGATAGGTTTTTATTCATGCGCCGCTTTAAGGTTATTGGGATATTTAAGGTATTGTAATCCCCATTATAGGTCCAAATAATTCCTTGCTTTAAAGTATAAATTGAATCTAGGGTTTTTGAAAAGATATAGCCCTTATTAAATAAGGTATTTCTAAATTCTACTGTGTTTTGTTGCTGTTGTTGGTTTGAGGTACTATTCTGCGCTAAAGCACAAGTAAGGATTAAAAAGAAAACCGTAGTTAAAATGAAATAGCGCATAATTTTAATATGTTAAAGCCTACCCAAATTGTAGCTAAATTTAAAGTAGGGGATAATGTAAGCTTGATCTTCGACAAAGTATTCTGTAACACTAGAGGTATAAAAGGCGAGCATAATCTCGACCTTTCGTTTTTTCCAACCCAAGCCCCAATTATAAGCCTCATAGGCATAATCATCGCTTGTACCAATTGTAAGAATCGGTTCTCCTTCTTCATCAAAAAACGTTTCCTTTGAATCTATTAGAGTGCCTCGATTAAGTAATGACCTACCAAAACGCAGAAATATTTCGCTTTCACGGAAGATTTTAAAGTGGTAATCCAGATAAAAGTGATAACCTATTATGATACCTCTATTCGATGGTTCTGCCCCAAAAAAGCCTTCAATATCTGAAGTGCCACCTAAATAATCGTACCGAAATGAATTGGAAAAACCAATACTCAAATTTTGTGTAATAAACATATCAAGGGTATAGGCGAAGGCTACTCCCGAATTTTGTAAATCTGTATTGACAAATACGTTTCGTGATTTCGGAGAATCTGTCGGCAATGGTGTAATACGATATTCACTGCTTACCTTAAAAAATAATTGACCTTTACGATTTTCTGGCGATAAAAAATTTATGTCTTCTTGAGCTTTTGTGAAAATACTAACTAGAAAAAAAAACAGAAAGATGGGATATTGATGTCTATGCATATGTTTTTAACTAAATAAAAAACCGAGCAATAACTATTTAAATATTGCTCGGTAAAGAGTTATATCCCCCTCGTTAAATTATATTTAATATCTGAATTATCGGTACTAAATGTATTAGAAAAAGGAATATTATAAGGATTATTATAGGTTTGAGAAAGTATTTGACGATCATATTCAGAATTCCATGATCTATATTCAATCATTCTATATTCTTGATTTGGAAAATAAAAATGTGCATTAAAATCCGACAGCTCTCCTTTGATTGGAGCTGGCCAAGAATCATGTTCAAAAATTCTATAAAAAATATAATCGTCTGGATTGGAAGATGAAGGGTCTTGTTTTACGATGTAATTCAAAGTTTTTTCATCCCCTCTATCACGTCGTCTCATTCTTTGAATACGTTTACCACTTTCATTAAGACAATTTCCTCCACCAACAATATTTTCTCCACAATAGCCACTATCCAAGGGCAAACCAGTAACTTTTGCTCCAATCAAATGCACTTTTGATCGCCCTGGCCACCACTCCTTTCTGTCTTTTACCGTCATTTTATTAATTCTAATTTTATGCCCTCCGGAACCACCGCCTAACGGGTCTGAGTTTGCTAATGCGTCACAATTTAAAAACTCATCTGGACCAGGATTTATTCCTATAGACCCACATTGTGATATTTCCATCATCAACAATTCATTACTTTCATGGTTAGTTTGGTCTAACTCATTATGCACCAAAACTAAATCGTTACGAGAGTCTTTTTCAAAGCCTTGGTAGACTTCCCTGTTGTTAACATAATTCGGAATAGCTACTGTTATTTGTCCTGTTGGAGCGCCTTTAGGTTCAATAAAGGTTACCGTAGGATACCAATCCTCTCCATCTAGATTTAAAAAGGCATCCAAAGCACTCTTAAGCCCAGCATCATTACGATCGGTTGAATTGTCAATGATGTAGCTTACAGACATAGTATAATAGTCAGAATTTGATGTGTTGTTATTATCTGCCAGTGTTTGAGCTAGATTAATATTAGAAACAAGCCAATCTCCAAGATATTTTAAATTGTCCCGTTTATAATCCAACTTTTGCTGTAATGTTCCATTGTTAATATTCCCACGTGAACCTTCTGTCGTTGTAAATAACTCAGATTGTTCTGTGTCATTTGGCTCAAAATTATCTTCGTTGCTACAGGCTAGCGTCACAAATAATACTGCTGCAATTAAAAATTTCCAAAATTTCATGATAAATGATTTTAACTTATGATTAATTCAATTCTAGAAGTCAAAAATCAAGAAGTCAAGAAGTCATTTTAGAAGCCAAAATTTAGAAGTCAAAACTTAGAAGTCAAAATAAAAAACAGGTACCTGCTGCTATTGCAATAACTTGTATTCAATTTAAAATTTGAACGACTTCTAAATAATTCAAACAGTAAATTTCCTACAAATCAAATATACGTAGGGGGGGGCTAACTACCAAATAATTAACATTTTACAATTATGACCGCTCAGGTTACGCTATTGCTGGGAATTACGGAAAAACCGTAATTTTAACCATGAAAAATGCTGAAAATTAACATTTGTCTTAACATTTGAGGTTCTTTATTTATTTAAACATCTTGAACTTAAAAGAACATATGTTTCTTTGTATCTTTATGTCTCAAAGCTGAAACCTAAAACAATCAAATGCCATTTTACCATAAATTAGGAAAGATACCGCCCAAACGTCACACCCAATTTCGTAAGGATGATGGCAGTTTGTACTATGAGCAGCTATTTGGCACTATTGGTTTTGATGGGATGAGCACCAACAGTTACCACGAGCAGCGACCAACCCAAGTCAAGAACATAAGAAATCAATATTCGGTCAAACCGAAAATAGCCAAGCCAAATCATATTCAATCCTATCGATTTCATGGGTTTAAGGTAAAGCCCGAAAATGATTTTTTAGAAAGCAGAAAGGCAATTTTGACCAACAGCGATTGTACCATCATTTTAGCCGCACCAAAACAATCAACTAAAGATTATTTCTATAAAAATTCTGATGCCGATGAGCTTATTTTTATCCATAAAGGCTCTGGTAAATTAAGGACTCATCTCGGCAATCTTGATTTTAAGTACGGGGATTATCTCTTGATTCCGCGAGGGATTATTTATAAGATTGATTTTGACACCGAAGACAATCGGCTCTTCATTGTTGAATCCAGACGACCGATATACACGCCTAAACGCTATCGCAATTGGTTCGGTCAATTGTTGGAGCACTCACCGTTTTGCGAAAGGGACATTCGACGTCCTTACGAACTTGAGACCAATAATGAGTCTGGCGAGTTTCTAATGAAAATAAAAAAACAGGACGATATCTTTGAAATGGTCTATGCTTCACATCCTTTTGATGTGGTGGGCTACGATGGTTATAATTACCCCTATGCCTTTTCAATTCATGATTTTGAACCGATAACCGGGAGAATTCATCAGCCACCACCAGTGCATCAAACTTTTGAAACCGATGCATTTGTGGTCTGTAGTTTTGTGCCTAGACTTTACGATTATCATCCAAACAGTATTCCTGCGCCATACAATCACAGTAATATTGACAGTGATGAGGTTTTATATTATGTCGACGGTGACTTTATGAGCAGAAACGATATTGAAGCAGGACATATTTCTTTGCACCCTGCGGGAATTCCGCACGGGCCACATCCGGGAGCCACAGAACGAAGTATCGGCAAAACCGAAACCGAAGAGCTGGCGGTCATGGTGGACACATTTAAACCATTACAGCTAACAGAAGAGGCTATAAAAATTGCCGATGAGGATTATTTTAGGAGTTGGTACAAGCCCCCTCTAACTCCCCCGGAGGGGGAAAATTGAATGCGTAAAATAAACCGCATTTAAGGCTAGCGGCATTATTAAATATAAATTTTTAAAACTTTTGCCCACTCGAGTAAAAGTTCCTCCCCTCCGGGGAGGTTAGGAGGGGCTTCTTAATTATGGAAACACTAGAAAAAATATTTGAGGAAGCGCAGGATTTTCTTCCGCTGCTTGGTACAGACTACGTCGAATTTTATGTGGGTAACGCAAAGCAAGCCGCGCATTTTTACAAAACAGCGTTTGGCTTTCAATCCCATGCTTATCGCGGATTGGAGACTGGCGCAAAAGATTCGGTGAGTTATGTGTTGAAACAGGATAAAATTAGATTGGTTTTGACTACACCTTTAAATAGTTCATCACCAATCAATGAGCACATTGTCAAACATGGCGACGGCGTAAAGGTCATTGCCCTTTGGGTCGATGATGCTACAAAGTCATTTGAGGAAACCACAAAACGCGGTGCAAAACCTTATTTAGAACCAAAAACCGAAAAAGATGAGCACGGTGAGGTGGTGCGTTCTGGCATTTACACTTACGGTGAGACCGTACACCTATTTGTAGAACGTAAAAATTACAATGGCACCTTTATGCCGGGTTTTAGAGCTTGGGATTCAGATTACAATCCAGAGCCTGTTGGGTTAAAATATATTGATCACATGGTCGGCAACGTAGGATGGGGCGAAATGAACCAATGGGTCAAATGGTATGAAGATGTGATGGGTTTTGTAAATTTTCTCTCGTTTGACGATAAGCAAATCCATACCGAATATTCTGCCTTGATGAGTAAGGTTATGAGCAACGGTAACGGACGTATAAAATTTCCGATAAATGAACCCGCCGAAGGCAAAAAGAAATCCCAAATTGAGGAGTATCTTGATTTTTATGAGGGCCCAGGCGTTCAACATATCGCTGTGGCAACCGATGATATTATCTCGACGGTTTCAAAATTGAAATCTAGAGGCGTGGAATTTTTATCCACACCACCCGAAGAATACTATCGCGCCGTTCCCGGTAGGCTTGATGAATTTAGTCATGAACTAAGAGAAGATATTGAAACCTTGAAAAGTTTGGGTATTATGATTGATGCCGATGAAGAAGGTTATCTACTTCAAATCTTTACAAAACCGGTTGAAGATAGACCAACGCTATTTTTTGAAATTATTCAGCGCATGGGTGCTCAAGGCTTTGGCGCAGGTAATTTTAAGGCGCTTTTCGAATCCATTGAAAGAGAGCAAGCTAAAAGGGGTACGCTGTAAATCTAACACAACTATAACACCCTAAAGCATAGCCAATTCATTAAAATTTCTAAATTTGGAACAGTAATTGTAAAATCATTAATAAATGTAATTTTCTATCGTTTATGATGTTATAAATATTACTGCTATGAAAAGACTGCTACCTATAATCTGCCTATTTGTTGCTTTCCC